>DAIOWL010000688.1:0-4312 GCA_036758545.1 Streptosporangiaceae bacterium
TTCAAGAAGCCGCGCGAGCTGGTCTGGCTGCTGGGCATGCTGATCTTCCTCGCGCTGATGGCCGAAGCCTTCATGGGCTACGTGCTGCCCTGGGGCAACATGTCGTTCTGGGGCGCCAAGGTGATCATCACCCTGTTCAGCGCCGTGCCGGTGATCGGCAAGGATCTGGTCACCTGGATCATGGGCGACTTCATTCCTTCCGGCGCCACGCTCAACCGCTTCTTCGCGTTGCCCGCCAACGACCTGGTCACCCCTGCCACGATCAAGCCGGTCTGGTACTTCACGCCCTTCTACGCGATCCTGCGCATGATCCCGAGCAAGGGGCTCGGCGTGCTGGCGCTGGCGATTTCGATCGTGGTGCTGTTCCTGGTGCCCTGGCTCGACCGCGGCAGGGTCAAGTCGATCCGCTATCGCGGCCTAACCTACAAGATTGCGCTCACCATCTTCGCGATCGTGTTCTTCCTGCTGGGTTGCATCGGCGCCGACCTGACGCCGGGCTGGATCCTCGACGAGGTCGCCCCGCTGCTCGCCGACGGCAAGGCGTTCGCCGCGGTGATCGAGGCGCTGGCCGAGACCTACGGGCCGGTGGACAAGGTGGCCGGCATCGAGGCGCGCGGTTTCATCCTCGCCGCCCCGGTCGCGTGCCGCCTCGGCGCGGGCTTCGTGCCGATCCGCAAGAAGGGCAAGCTGCCCGGGGTCACGTTCGCCCAGGAGTACGACCTGGAGTACGGGACCGCGACCATCGAGGTGCTGACCGACGCCTTCGCCCCGGGCGAGCGCGTGCTCGTCATCGATGACGTGCTGGCCACCGGCGGCACTGCCCGGGCCACCGCCGACCTGGTACAGCGGGCCGGCGCGCAGGTGACCGGGCTGGCCGTGCTGCTCGAGCTCTCCTTCCTGAACGGCCGGGCCAGGCTGACCGACCTCCCGGTCAGCGCCCTGCTTACTGTTTAGGGAATCGCGCGTACCTGATCTGGTGTTTAAGTCGTCCAAGTAGACTGATGGCTTGGCAGATGTGAGGAGCGCGAGTGGCCGGTGAGGTGATCACGACCGGCACGAGAGCTGCTGACGCTGCCCGGGCGGACGCGCAGCAGGGCACGAACTCTTCGACCCAGGACGCGGAACGGGCCGAGGCGGCGGCAGGAGCGGACGTGCCGGAGCCGCGCGTGCTCAACGGCACCCCGGCGACGCCGCCACAGCCGGCCCGGGGCACCGGGATCGGGACGCCCCGGGCGCAGCGAACGCGGGTACCGGCCGCCCCGAGCCAGCCCGCCGACGCGGCGGTGCCCGGTGTCGGCGTCCGGCGGCGGCTCGCCCGGCTCGGCGCCCAGCGGGGCGTCAACCCGGTCCTCGAGCCGCTGATCAAGACCGTGCGCGCGACGCACCCGAAGGCCGACATGCGGCTCATCGAGCGCGCCTACGACTCGGCCGCCCACTGGCACCGGGACCAGAAGCGGCGCAGCGGCGACCCGTACATCACCCACCCGCTCGCGGTGGCGACGATCCTGGCCGAACTCGGCATGAACACCGAGACGCTCTGCGCCGCGCTGCTGCACGACACGGTGGAGGACACGGCCTACACGCTGACCGAGCTGCGCAGCGATTTCGGCGAGGACATCGCGACGCTGGTCGACGGCGTCACCAAGCTGGACAAGGTCAAGTACGGCGAGTCCGCCGAGGCGGAGACCGTCCGCAAGATGGTGGTCGCGATGTCCCGCGACATCCGGGTGCTGGTGATCAAGCTCGCCGACCGGCTGCACAACATGCGGACGCTGCGCTACCTGCCCCGGGAGAAGCAGGAGCGCAAGTCCAGGGAAACCCTGGAGATCTTCGCGCCGCTCGCCCACCGGCTCGGCATGAACACGGTGAAGTGGGAACTCGAGGATCTCGCCTTCGCGACGCTGTACCCCAAGCGGTTCGACGAGATCGTCCGGCTGGTGTCCAACCGGGCGCCGCGGCGCGAGGCGTTCCTGCAGGAAGTGATCCAGGACGTCAGCGCCGACCTGCGCGAGGCCAAGATCAACCCGAAGGTCACCGGCCGTCCCAAGCACTACTACTCGATCTACCAGAAGATGATCGCCAGGGACGTCGGCTTCGACGACATCTATGACCTGGTGGGCATCCGCGTCCTGGTCGATTCGGTCAAGGACTGCTACGCGACGCTCGGCATCATCCACGCGCGGTGGAACCCCGTCCCCGGACGGTTCAAGGACTACATCGCGATGCCGAAGTTCAACATGTACCAGTCGCTGCACACGACGGTCATCGGGCCGGGCGGCAAGTCGGTGGAACTGCAGATCCGCACCTGGGACATGCACCGCCGAGCGGAGTACGGCGTCGCGGCGCACTGGAAGTACAAGGAAGAGACGGTCTTCAGCCGGGTCAAGGACGCCAAGGACGACTCCCAGGACATGGCCTGGCTGCGGCAGCTCGTCGACTGGCAGCGGGAGACGGAGGACCCGGCCGAGTTCCTGGAGTCGCTCCGCTTCGACCTGGCCGCGGGCGAGGTTTACGTGTTTACCCCGCGCGGCGAGGTCGTGGCACTGCCGCAGGGCGCGACCCCGGTGGATTTCGCCTACGCCATCCACACCGAGGTCGGGCACCGCACGGTCGGCGCCCGGATCAACGGTCGCCTGGTCGCGCTCGAGTCGACCCTGGACAACGGCGACACGGTCGAGATCTTCACCTCCAAGACGCCCGACGCCGGGCCGAGCCGGGACTGGCTCAAGTTCGTGCAGAGCCCGCGGGCCAGGAACAAGATCAGGCAGTGGTTCTCCAAGGAGCGCCGGGAAGCCGCGGTCGACTCGGGCAAGGACCAGATTGCCAAGGCCATGCGCAAGCAGGGCCTGCCGCTGGCCCGGATCGCCGCCGCCGACAGCCTGCTCACCCTGGCCCGCGAGCTGCACTACGTCGACGTCTCCGCGCTGTACGCGGCGGTCGGCGAAGGCCGGGTCAGCGCCCAGTCCGTGGTCGAGAAGCTGGTCAGGTCGGTCGGCGGCCTGGACGGCGCGCAGGAGGAGCTAGACGAGGCCACGCTGCCGACCAAGGCGCCGCTGCCCAGGACGTCCGGGGATTCTGGCGTCGAGGTCAGCGGCGCGCCGGACGTGTGGGTGCGGCTGTCCCGGTGCTGCACCCCGGTGCCGGGCGACGAGATCATCGGATTCGTCACCCATGGCCACGGCGTGTCCGTGCACCGGGTCGACTGCGTGAACCTGGTTCACCTGACCGAAACCCAGCGCGAGCGGATGGTCGACGTGCACTGGGCGCTCACCGAAGGCTCGGTCTTCCTGGTCGCCATCCAGGTCGAGGCGCTGGATCGGACCCGGCTGCTCTCCGACGTGACCAGGGTACTGTCCGACCAGCACGTGAACATCCTGTCCGCTACCGTGACCACCAGCCGGGACCGGGTCGCGTTCAGCCGGTTCACGTTCGAGATGGGCGACCCCAAGCACCTCGGTCACGTGCTGCGCGCCGTCCGCGCCATCGACGGCGTCTACGACGTCTACCGTGTGACAAGCTGACGCGGGCTGGAACCCCCGGCCTACTGCGAGAACTCCGCCAGGGTGTGCTCGGCTTCGGTGAGCCAGGCCCGGCGGGCGGTCAGTGCTTCCTCGGCGGTGTGCTCGGCCCTGGCGTCGCCCCGGTCGCGTGCCTGGGCCAGCTGCTGCTCGAGCTGGGCGATAGTCGAGCGTAGCTGGGCCACCGTGCCCTCGGCCCGGGCCAGCGCTTCCGGGTTCGAGCGGCGCCACTGGGTTTCCTCCGCCTTGCGCAGCGCGTCCTCGACCCGCCGCAGCCCGGATTCCAGGTGCTCGCGGGAGTCCCTGGGCACCGCCCCGATCTGCTCCCATTTCTCCTGGATACCGCGCAGCGCAGACCTCGCCGCGCGGATGTCGGTCACCGGCAGAAGTGCCTGGGCCTGGCCCAGGAGTTGTTCCTTAGCCACAGCGTGCTCGCGTAGCGCGGCGTCCTTGGCCGAGAACACCTCGGCGCGGGCGTTGAAGAACTTGTCCTGGGCCGCCCGGAACCGCTTCCACAACTCGGCCTCGGAGTCCCGGTCCGCCCGCCCCGCTTCCTTCCATTGCCGCATCAGCTCGCGGAAGGCGCTCGCCGTCGGACCCCACTCGGTAGATCCGGACAGCTCCTCGGCGTCGGCGCACAGCTTCTCCTTGCGCGCCCTGACGTCCTCGCGTTCGGCCTCGAGGTTGGCGAAGTAGGCCTTGCGCCGCTTGGTGAAGGCGTTGCGCGCCGCGGACAGCCGCTTCCACAGCACCGCCTCGGCGGCCCGCTCGGCGTGCGGCGCCGCCTTCCACTC
>DAIOWL010000689.1:0-4310 GCA_036758545.1 Streptosporangiaceae bacterium
GCCCGCCGCGGTGGACGTGGCCGAGGTGGCCAGGGAGCGGGTCGTGGCGTGGCACCCGGTGGCCGACGACCGCGGCATCACGCTCGAGGCCGGCGAGGGGGGCAAGGCAGCCGGCTGGGGGACGCGCTCGCCGGTGCTGGCCTGGATGGGCGAAGGGCACCTGGAGCAGGTGCTCGACAACCTCATCGCCAACGCGCTCGACGCGCTGAGCGCGGGAGGGCACGTGACCGTGACCACGACGGCGATCACGGCCGGGGCACGGATCTCAGTGGCCGACGACGGCCCGGGCATGAGCGCCGAAGAGAGAGAGCGCGCCTTCCTGCGCTTCACCACCTCCAATCCGAACGGCACCGGACTCGGCCTGGCCATCGTGCACCGCCTGGTCACCTCGAACGGCGGCACGGCCAAGCTGACCGAGTCACCGGGCGGCGGCCTGACCGCCATCCTCGAATTCCCTGGCGTGCCGGCACCGAACAACACAGGGCCGAATACCACGGGGCCGAACAACACGGGCGCGGAGTACCCTTCGTCCGCGCAGGACCTCGCCAGCCTGTAGCCGGACCGGCCTTGTACGAAGGCACCAAAGACCCGCCGCGCAGACCCCGGATCTCTGTCTGCCAGGCCAGGACCGCCATCATGATCGGGTTCCGATTCGGCAACGAGCAGGCCAGAAGGCCGCGTGTCCCCTTCCCAGCGGAGACGACCAGGAATAACCTGCGGGTCAACCTAGGACGAATGCGAGGCCAGGCGCAGTAGCGTGCTGGCCCGGTGGAGGTAAGCGTGAAACACAGCGCATGGGCCACTGCGGCGCTGGCCGTGTCAGCGTCGGTGGTCATCGCCGCATGCGGCAGCAGCACCAGCTCGGCCCCGTCAGGCTCCGGCTCCTCGAGCCCGGCGGCAGGCTCGGGTAGCGGGGCCGCGGCCGCTGGCAAGACCCTCGGCTGCATGGTTACCGACACCGGGGGCATTGACGACAGGTCGTTCAACGCCTCCGCGTGGGCGGGCATGCAGGCGGCCGCGAAAGCCAGCAGCAACGTCACGGTCAAGTACCTGCAGTCGACCACGCAGGCCGACTACGTGCCGAACATCAACACGTTCATCAGCCAGAAGTGCAACGTCATCGTCACCGTCGGGTTCCTGATGGGCGACGCCACGCAGGCCGCGGCCAAGGCCCACCCGAGCCAGAAGTTCGCGATCGTGGACTTCAGCTACACTCCGCCGTTGTCGAACGTGGACGCACTGCTCTTCAACACGGCGCAGGACGGCTTCCAGGGCGGCTACCTGGCCGCGGGCATGTCCAAGAGCGGCAAGGTCGCGACGTTCGGCGGGCAGAAGCTGCCGACCGTGACGATCTACATGGACGGCTTCTACGATGGCGTGCAGTACTACAACCAGAAGCACGGCACGCACGTGCAGGTGCTCGGCTGGAACGAAGGCACCCAGAACGGCTCGTTCACCGGTGACTTCACCAACCAGACCAAGGGCCAGACGCTGACCCAGACGTTCATCAGCGAGGGCGCGGACATCATCTTCCCGGTCGCGGGCAACGTCGGGCTCGGCGCGGCCAAGGCGGTCCAGCAGGCGGATGCCGCGGCCGGCAGCCAGAAGGTGAACATGATGTGGGTGGACGTTGACGGCTGCGTCAGCGCACCGCAGTACTGCAAGTACTTCATCACCAGCGTCCAGAAGGGCATCGTGGCCGCGGTCAGCACCGCGGTGACAGGCACGGCCAACGGCTCGTTCAAGGGCGGAAACTACGTCGGCACGCTGGCCAACGGCGGCGTCGCGCTCGCCCCGTTCCACGACTTCGACAGCAAGGTCTCGTCCACGCTGAAGAACGAGCTGGCACAGGTGAAGGCGGGCATCGTGGACGGCTCGATCAAGATAGCCACCAAGAGCCCGGTGTAGCTGCCGGCGGCAACACAGGAGAAAATGTGGCAGCGGTGCGGCCCTACGGCGCACCGCTGCCACGCACATCACTGGCACTTCGGCGCTCTGAGCTAAGGGACCGGACGTGGAACTCGAGCTGAAGGGCATCACCAAGCGGTTCGGTTCGCTGGTGGCCAACGACCGGATCGACCTATCGGTGTCCCCGGGCCAGGTGCACGCCCTGCTCGGCGAGAACGGCGCCGGCAAGTCGACCCTGATGAACGTCCTGTACGGGCTGCTGCAGCCCGACGAGGGCGAGATCTTGCTGGACGGCAAGAAGGTCCAGTTCACCTCACCGAAGGACGCCATCGCAGCCGGCATCGGGATGGTGCACCAGCACTTCATGCTCGTACCGGTGTTCACGGTGGCCGAGAACGTCACCCTCGGCATGGAGGAGACCCGCCCGTCCGGCCTGCTCGACCGGCGCAGGGCCCGCCGCGACGTCCGTGAGCTGTCCCGGCGCTACGGTCTCGAGGTCGACCCGGACGCCGTGGTGGAGAACCTGCCGGTCGGCATCCAGCAGCGGGTCGAGATCATCAAGGCGCTGGTCAGGGACGCGTCCGTGTTGATCCTCGACGAGCCGACCGCGGTGCTCACCCCGGCCGAGGCTCAGGACCTGTTCCGCATCATCAGACAGCTGAAAGACGGCGGCACCTCGATCGTCTTCATCTCCCACAAGCTCAAGGAAGTCCAGGAGATCGCCGACACGATCACCGTGCTGCGCCGCGGCGCGGTGGTCGGCCAGGAGTCGCCGTCCGCCACCGAGGACCAGCTCGCGGCCTTGATGGTGGGCCGGAACGTGCAGCTGAAGGTGGACAAAGACCCGGCCACGCCCGGTGAGGTGGTGCTCGACATCGAGGACCTGACGGTCGCGGATGAGACCGGCCGGGTCTGGGTGAACGAGATGTCGTTCCAGGTCCGCGCGGGCGAGATCCTCGGCCTGGCGGGCGTGCAGGGCAACGGGCAGACCGAGCTGTGCGAGGCGCTACTCGGGCTCCGGCCCATCACGTCTGGGCACATCCGGCTGGACGGCCGCGACCTCACCCACAGCACGCCCCGGCAGCGGCTGCACGCGGGAGTCGCCTACATCCCCGAAGACCGGCAGGAAGACGGGCTGGTCGGCGCCTTCTCGGTGGCCGACAACATGGTCCTGGACAGCTACGACCGGCCACCATTCGCCTCGGGCATCAACCTGCACCTGGGCGCCATCGCCAGCAACGCGGCCGAACGGGTGGAGGAATTCGACGTCCGCACCCAGTCTGCGGAGACACCGGTGGGCACGCTGTCCGGCGGCAACCAGCAGAAGGTCATCCTGGCCAGGGAACTCGGCCGGGAGCACAAGGTGCTGGTGGCGAGCCAGCCGACCCGGGGCCTTGACGTGGGCTCGATCGAGTTCGTGCACCGCCGCATCGTGCGGCAGCGCGACCACGGCGTGGCCGTGCTCATCGTCTCGTCCGAGCTGGACGAGATCTACGCGCTGGCGGACCGGATCGCGGTCATTTACGAGGGCCGGATCACCGGCTTCCGGCCGCCCTCGGTGCCGGTGGAGGAACTGGGCCTGCTGATGGCGGGATCGGAAGCCCCCGGAACCCCGGAAACCCCAGAAGCAGGGACACCGGAAGCGGAGCAGGCAGGAGCGGGAGAGAGCTCATGAGCGAGCAGGCGCCGCCGGGTCCCCCGGAGCCCCCGGGTGATCCGGGGCCGGCCACCGCGACGAAGCAGAAGGAAAAGAGCGAGGAGAGCCGCAGGTCGTTCGGCCAGGTCCTCAGGGAATCGATCCTCGAGGGCAACTCGGTCACGGTGATCTTCCTGGCCATCTTCACCGCCATAGTCATCGGCGGCCTGCTGAACGCGTTCACCAACACAACCGTGCTGCACGCGTGGGGCAACTTCTTCTCCGCGCCGGGCGCCGCCATCAGCCAGGCCTGGAACACGGCCATCGGCGCCTACGTGGCGCTGTTCGAAGGCTCGATCTTCAACCCGCACACGGTGGCGGCGCTGTTCCAGCAGGCCTCCATCTCCACTGCCATCCACAACGGCTACCTGGGCGCGGTGTTCAACCCGATCTCGGAGACCTGCGTCCAGGCCACGCCGCTGCTGCTGGCCGGGCTGGCGGTCGCGCTGCCGTACCAGGCCGGCATGTTCAACATCGGCGCGCAGAGCCAGTTCATCGGCGGCGCGATCCTGGCCACCTACCTCGGCTACGGGGTCAGCCTGCCGCCCGTCATCCACGTGATCGTCTGCGTGATCGGCGGCTTCGTGGGCGGCGCGGTGCTCGGCTGGGTGGTCGGCGAGCTCAAGGCCAGGACGGGCGCGCACGAGGTGATCACCACGATCATGCTCAACTACATCATGGCCTACCTGCTCTCGTACCTGCTCGG
>DAIOWL010000690.1:0-4303 GCA_036758545.1 Streptosporangiaceae bacterium
GTATCGGTCATGGTGCTGGTCTTCCTTTGTCTCGGCGGCTGGCTTCCTTCTCACCATCGCCGTGACACGTGCAGCTACGGCGCAGCGCCGATGGAGACGAGATGGACGTGGCTCAGGACCGCTGATACCCGGGCCGTGTCGCCTGGGAACGCCGTGAAGCCCCGGATCCAGTGCGTTCTGGCGCGGTGATAGCCCGGTTCCATGGCGTCCGGCAGAGGGCCGATCCGGGGGTCTGCCCGCCGCCCGACCTTGGCCGGGCGGTGCTCTACGTCGCGGTGACCACGGTCGCCGCGCTGGACGAGGTGCCCGAGGACCTGCGGCTGTGCGCCCGCACGCTCGGCGCGTCGCCCCGCTACACCATGCTGCGGGTGCAGATCCGGTCCGCGCTGCCCGGCATCCTCACCGGGATGCGGATCTCCATGGCGGGCGCCTGGACCAGCATCGTCGCCGCCGAGCTCATCGCGGCCACGAGCGGGCTCGGATACCTGATCATGCAGGCGGGTGACTACCTGAACACGGCCCTGGTCTTCTCCGGCATCATCATGATCGCGATCCTCGGGCTGGTCCTGGACGCCTGCCTGCGCGGCCTGCTCCTGCTGGCCGACCCGAGCAGGCGGCGCTGAGGGCCTAGGGCGGCCGGCGTTACGCCGGGTTCGCGGCGGGGTCGGCGAGGTGGAGCGCGCAGGACACCGGGACCGGGTTCTGGAACAGGTCAAGCACCGGGCAGTGCGCGTCCACCGCCGCGGCCAGTTCGGCGTAGCGCTCCTCGCTTTCCGGGCCGGCCACGGTCACCTCGACGCGGATCGCGGTGAAGCCCGGCCGTGCCCCGTCGTCGACGCCGAAGCAGCTACGCAGGTCCAGGTCGCCTTCGACCCGCACCGTGACCGATTCCAGGGCGACGCCGAGATGCGTGGCCCAGATCCGGTACGTAATCGCCTGGCAGGACCCGAGCGACGCCAGCGCGTACTGCATCGGGTTCGCGGCGACGCCGCCGCCGCCGATCGAGCGGGGCTCGTCCGCCTTGAAGCTGTGCGCGCCCGTCTTGACGTCCACCTCGGTGACTCCGACCAGCGTGCCGTGCGCGCTGAGCACCACGTGTGCTTTCGCGGCGTCGTCGGCAAAGGCCTGGCGGGTCTTGGCGATGAGCGTGTCAAAGGACATGAGGCCTCCCGGTGTAGCCAGCTTACGTTCGGGTGGTCAGCGAGGATCGACCGGGATTCGCGGCATACCATGTGAGCTTCGGCAGGAGAAGGGGAAGGCGTGGCCAGGAAGAAGTCCCTCGACGAGGGCCGCGTACCCCGCGAGGAGATTCTCCAGCGGGCGAGCCTGCTGTTCTACGAGCGGGGCTACGGCGAGACGTCGATCCGGGACATCGCCGAGGCGGTCGGCCTGTCGTCGTCGACCATGTACCACCACTTCGCGAACAAGCAGGACGTGCTGTACGCCATCGTCAGCCGGTACATGTCGGATTTCGTGGACGCGACCGTGCCCATACTCAAGGACGCCACGCTCACCCCGGCCGAGCGCATCCGGCGAGTCGTCCGCATCCACATCGAGCTCAGCGACGACCGCCGTCCCGAGCTTCTCCGCGGCAACCCGATCCGCTACGCGCTCGACCCGGCCCAGCGCGAGCACGGCACCCGCCTGCAGATCGCCTACCACGACGCGGTGCGCGACACGATCGCCGAAGGCGTCCAGGCCGGCGAGTTCAAGGTCGCGGACGTCACGATCACCACGATGGCCGTCCTCGACCTGCTCAACGGGATTCGCGAGTGGTTCTCGGCAGCCGGCCGCCTCGCCCGCGACGAGGTGGTCGCCCGCTACACCGACCTGGTGTTCACGATGCTCGGGGCTAGCCAGGATGGGGCCGGTCGCCGCTGAGCGCGGGGTCCGCGGTTAGCAGATCCGGCGGCTCCCCGGCGCGGCCGAGCACCCGCGGCATCAGCTCCTGCGCCTGACTCGGGGACATCAGGGACGGCAGCGGGACCGTGGTTCCCGGCTGCCACCCGGACGGCACCGAAACCTGCCCGTTGCCCGCCTCGGGGTTTCATCGCGTTCTGGCCGAGCTGCGGGCAACCTGGTCGGCGTGCGTCCACGGCACGGAGGTTGCGGCGAACGCCGCGGCCAGGTCGGCCACGGTGCGGCGGGCGAACCACGGTGCGAGCAGCGCGGCCAGCGTGGCCCGGTGGGTGTAGAGGTCGCCGCGGGTGGAGAAGTCCGCGGGGAGCAAGCGTTCGAGGAAGGCGAAGGTCCTGACGAGCCTGGCCATGGTGGCGAGGTCAGCGAACTGCCGCGGTGTGAGCGCGGCCACCATGACCCTGTGACCGTCCGCGGTGGCGAAGTCGCGGGCGAATACGTACTGCAGGCGGCGGCCGCTCCCGGCCTCGTGCCGCCCCGGCGCGAGCGGTTCAGCGCGGCTGGTCATGAGCTGCCGGCCCGGGCCAGGCTGCGGATAGCGCGCCGCTGTCCCTCGGTGGTTGCTCCCCACACCCCGTCGGTCACGCCGTGGTCCAGCGCCCAGGCCAGGCACGGGGCTTGCGCCGGACAGCCGCGGCAGATCCGCTTGGCCTCCCGGATCTGGCGCAGCGCGGGCCCGGTCGTGCCGACCGGGAAGAACAGCTCCGGATCGGCGTCGCGGCAGGCGGCATCCTCACGCCAGTTCACGTCTACGGTCATCATGCTGATCCACGCCGGTGGCGTCACAGGACGATGCGGAGGGCGAGCCGGGCGGGGCAGCCGCACCGGACCAGCCTGGCGACCTGATGCCAGTCGATGCGGTCGGCGTAGACCTCGGCCAGCGTCCCGGGGAGGCCCAGGCGCGTGAGCTGCAACACCCGCCAGTCGTGCACGGCCACCTGGTCGCGATCCATGGCCTGCTGGCCGGTAGCGGACGGTTCCATCGCTCTTCCCTTCGGCGGTCCCCCGTTCCCTGTCCCAGCTTCGGGCCCACTAGGTCAGCGGGCATCGTCCGTTTGTGTGATTTCGCCGGGGCACGGTTCTCCGCAGGTCCGGCGGTACGTCCCCGCGAAACGCCGAGGGGTAAAATCACCGCAAACCGCTTCCCTTGGGCCGGTCCCGGCCGAAGGACGGGAGACAGGGGTGGGGCTTGGCGGGCTTGGACCATCCGGCGGGCTCATCCCGGGAGCTGTACGGGCGCCGCAGCGAGTGCGGGCTGCTGGACGGGCTGCTCGAGCAGGTGCGCGGCGGGCACAGCATGGTCCTGGTCGTGCTGGGCGAGGCGGGCGTGGGAAAGACCGCGCTGCTGGAGTACGTGCTGGAGTCGGCGGCGGACCTGCGGGTCGCGCGGGCGGCCGGGGTCGAGTCGGAAATGGAACTGCCCTTCGCCGGGCTGCACCAGCTGTGCGGGCCGATGCTCGATCACCTCGACCGGCTGCCGGGTCCGCAGCGAGCGGCGCTGGGGACAGCGTTCGGCCTAGAGGCGGGGCCGCCGCCGGACCGGTTCCTGGTGGGACTGGCCGTGCTGAGCCTGCTGTCCGAGGTAGCCGCCGAACGCCCGCTGGCCGTCGTGGTCGATGACACCCAGTGGCTGGACCGGGCCTCGGCGCAGGCGCTCGCGTTCGCCGCGCGGCGGCTGCACGCCGAGTCGGTGCTGATGGTGTTCGCGGCGCGCGAGCCAGGTCCTGACCTGCGCGGGCTGCCTGAGCTCGTGGTCGAGGGGCTGCGGGACGCCGATGGCCGGGCGCTGCTGAACTCGGTGATGCGCTGGCCGCTGGATGAGCGGGTGGCGGACCGGCTCGTGGCCGAGACGCAGGGGAACCCGCTGGCGCTGCTCGAGCTGCGGCGGGGGTTGTCACCGGCCCAGCTGGCCGGCGGCTTCGGGTGGCCGGGTGAGGCGCTGCCGGGCCAGATCGAGGACAGCTTCCTGCGGCGGATCGACGACCTGCCCGAGGATGCCCGGTGGCTGCTGGTGGTCGCGGCGGCCGAGTCGGCTGGCGACCCGATGCTGGTGCGGCGGGCGGCCGGGCGGCTCGGGCTCAGCGCCGAGGCGCCCGGTTTTGCCGAAGCGGCCGGGCTGCTCGAGATCGGCATCCGGGTGAGGTTCCGGCATCCGCTGGTGCGCTCGGCGGCTTACGGGCGCGCATCGGCGGCCGATCGCCGGCGGGAGCACGCCGCGCTGGCGGAGGTGATCGATCCGCAGCTCGATCCCGATCGCCGTGCCTGGCACCGCGCTCATGCCATTTCGGACCCCGACGAGGATGTCGCGGGTGAACTCGAGCGGTCCGCGGGACGGGCGCAGGCCCGCGGCGGCCTGGCCGCGGCGGCGGCGTTCGTCGAACGCTCG
>DAIOWL010000691.1:0-4300 GCA_036758545.1 Streptosporangiaceae bacterium
GCGGCCAGGCCGTTAGGCCCGCTGCCGACGACTACCGCGTCCACGTCCATGGCTGACGACACTACAGGCTGATAGTGAGCACCACCGTAATCGTGAGGCCGCCCGGGTTCACGGTGAGCTTGCCGTCCAGCGCGATCAGGCTCGTCGAGGTCACGGTGATCGTCACGCTCGCTCCGGCAGCCAGGGAGCCCGATGCGGGTGAGACGCTGATCCGGCCCGCCAGCGCCGATCCGGCCGTGATCGAGTAGGCGCTGACCGGGCCGCCCTTGGCGGTCAGCGTGAACTTCCCGATCGCGGTGCCCTTCACCGACGCCAGGACGAGCCGGCCGGTTGAGGACGACAGCGTGCCGGAACGCGGTGGCGCCGCGGAGCTCGCCGGCGGTGGCGCCGGGCTCGCGCCGGTGGCGGGCGTCGACGTCAGGGCTCCGGGCGACGACGGCAGGACCACCGGGGTCGTGGTGGCCGTGACGCCGCCCGGGAAAGCCGACGGCGCCAGCCGCTGCCCGGTACCGCCGGCCCCGCGGCTACTGCCGCTGATGCCGCCCCCGCCGTTGTGACCGGAGGGGCCGCCGCGCCCCGGGCCCGGGCCGTTGACCTGCGCGCTGTGCGTGCCTCCGCCGGCCGGGCTCGCCGACGGCGAGCCCGCGTGCGAGCCGGAGATGACGGCCACCGCAATGGCCGCGGCCACCACGACCAGGCAGGCCGCGCCGGCCACCAGGGCCTGCGGGTGGTTCAGGACCCGGCGCCACGGTCCGGCCCCGGGCGGGCTGATCGGTTTCGGGAAACCCTGAGGACCGAACGGGCCTGCCCGATTCGCCACGGTCAGGCGATGAGTCAGCCCGGCGGGCGAGCGGTCCGCCAGGACCTTCAGCACCTGCTCACGGAACCCTGGCAGCAGCGCGGCGATCGGAACCGCGCCCGCGAACAGCGCCGGCGTCAGCTCCCGCCGCTTGCGCTCCCCGCAGACCTCGCACTGCTCGATGTGCCGGCTGATCCGCTTGCGCATCAGCGCGGTCAGCTGCCCGTCCCAGCCGGCCAGCATCGCGTCCAGGCCGGCGCAGGCCGCGCGACCGGTCCGGGCCACGATCAGCGCGCCGAGAGAGCGTTCGAGCTGGCTGCGCGCCCGGGACAGTAGCGCGTGGGCGTGGTTGCGGGACACTCCGAGCGCGTCGGCGAGTTCGTCGTTGTCGAGTTCGGAGATCAGGCTCAGCTCGATGACATCCCGTTCGCCCGGGTTCAGCCCGTCGATCGCGGCCCTGACCAGCTGCTGGACCTCGGCCCGTTCGGCCTCCGCGCCGAGCTCGGCGCTCTGGACGGGAATGTCCCCGGCCTCCTCGAGCGCGGACAGGACGCTCCCGGCCCGCAGCCGGCGCATGCATTCGTTGCGGGCGACCGCGTAGAGCCATGGGCGCAGTCTGGCCGGATCGCGCAGGTCCCTGAGCTTGGCCGTGGCGACCAGGAAGGTGTCCTGCACCGCATCGGCGGCATCGGCCGGCTCGCGCAGCAGGGAACGGCAGTACGAGTAGAGCGGCAGGGCATACCGGTCGTACGCTTCGGCGAGCCCGGCGGGGTCGCCAGCTACGATCGCGGCGACAACCTCAGGGTCCTCCATCTGGCATACCGTAGTTCCGCTACGCATTCGGTTCAGTCGGAATGCGATATCCCCATAGGCGGAAATGGGCAACAAGTCGGTATCGGCGAAGCTACTACCTCATAGATCCGGGGTTCCTGTTACTTGCTGCGACCGGTGTGAAGGATGTGACCTGCGGGGGCCGCGGGCGAGCCTCGCGGCGGCGGGTAGGACACCTGGTGGGGCGCACGTCTGGGCCAACCCCTGCCTGCTCGGCCAGCACGTGCCCGGCCCGTTCGGCTGACCCGATCTCACCTAACCCGTTGGCCTCTTCAGCCCCAGCCACCACGGCCATCGGATCGCCGTAACCGGGACGATGTCACAGTGGGCCGGTTGTGACCGGGACGATGTCACAGTGGGCCGGTTGTCTGGCGCGGCCTGGCGCGCGTGCAGAGCCCCGTAGAGTCACAGGGCCGCAACCACGGCTATGTGACTCTGTGGTGGTCCTGACCACGGCGATGTGACATCGCCGTGGTTGCGGGGGAAGACAACTGGGCCGGGGCCTGCGTCGCGAGCGACTAGTGGGGCTCAAGGGTTGTAGTGATGCAGGTGCGTCCGAGTCGCGGATGCCCTGCTGGCGGGGTCAGCTGGAGAGGACCTTGTTGGGGTCGTGCAGGACCACGGTGCCTGCGATCCAGTCGTGCAGCGCCTTGTGCTCCTTGCCCGCGACCATGAGCACGAACGAGGTGATCAGGGAGATGAAGCTCAGGATGCTGTCGATGAGGCGCCCGGCGATCTCGCGCAGCGCCATCCACCAGAAGCCGGCCACCCGGTTGGTCTCGGGGCGCCAGCAGCGCATCCCGAGCACCTGCAGGGCGGGCGTCTGCCCGTTGCCCCAGACGATGAGGCCCCAGATGATGTAGCCGATGCCCAGCGTGACGATGGCCAGCGGGATGGACAGGAACCACGCGCCGATGCGGCGGCCCACGCTGGCCAGCTCCGTTCCATCCGGCAGAAGCAGGCCGGACATCTGGTCGACGTACATCCCCTGCGGCACGGCGGCGGCCGGGTACTGTCCGTAGCCGTAGCCGGCGGGCACCGGGGGCGCGGCGGTGAACCCGGGCGGCGGCGCCTGGCCGTAGCCCTGGCCGGGCGGCGGAGCGTTATAGCCCTGGCCGGGGGGCGGCGGCGGGTTAAATCCCTGGTTAGGCGGAGGCGGGTCATATGCCTGGCCAGGCGGAGGCTGAATAGCATCCTGCCCGGAGCCGTTCGGATCCGGAAAAGTCACGGCAACTCACTCCCCTGTATGCGCTACCTGCAAGCCGGACTCTATGTCAAGGATGAGATCATCCAGCAGTCTGGCCTGCGATCGTGCACGAACCGTTACGAGACCATTTAGCCGCCGCGAAACGACAATTGGCTTGAATAGGGTTTACCCCGTTGTCGGGGCAAAGTGGCATTTACCGGAGGTCAGCAGATGGCGGCCATTTCGGCGCACAGCCCGCGGACCGGGACCATCGAGGCGTTTGCGAACGCCGCGGGGACCGGCGCGGAGTACGTCGAGTTCGACATCCGGCGGACCGCTGACGGCGAACTCTGCGCCTTCCACGACGCGAGCACCCGCGAGGGCGACCCGCTGACCGCCATCAGCTACGCGCGGCTGTGCGAGCTGGCCGGTTACCCGGTGCCGCGGGTGGTCGACGTGATGGCGATGATCGCCGGGAAGGCCACCGGGCACCTGGACCTGAAGGACACCGGGGGCGAAGAGCAGGTCGTCGAGATGGCGATGGACATCCTCGGAGCGGGCAACTTCGTGGTGACGACGCTGGAGGACCGTTCGGTGGCCGCGATCAAGGCGCGGTTTCCGGCGGTCCCCACGGCGCTGTCACTCGGCCGTGACCTGGACGAAGTGCCGCGGTCGCGGCGAGCGGCGACCCGGCTCAGCGAACTGCTCCCGATGCGCAGGCTGCGGGCGTGCCGGGCCGACTGGGTGGCGGTCCACCGCCGGCTGGCCGCGGCCGGCGTGGTGGCGCAGTGCCACCGGGCCGGGATCAAGACGATGGTCTGGACGGTCGACCGGGACACGGAGATGAGGCGCTGGCTGACCGACCGCCGGGTTACCGTTCTGATCACCAACCGGCCCGCGGACGCGGTGGCGCTGCGCGCGTCGCTGTCTTCGGTAAGGCCAGCTGCATCTCGAGAACCGTGAACGAGTGCGGGGAGAAGGCGATGTCGATGTGCTCGCCGTCGACCTCCCGCTTGGCATTGCGCACGCTGACCGCGTCCGGGCGGGTGAAGGAGTTGACGGTATCCGGGCTGTCGCCGGTGACCTCGTGGACGCCCATCACCCCGGTCGCGGTGGCGTCGAGCAGCCGGATGCGGGTCCTGATCGACCGGCGCGGATCGCGGTTGACCACGGACAGCGTCAGCCTGCTCCGCCCGGGATCGGCGGTGGCGGCCACGTCGAGCCGCTGGAACAGGCCGAGGTCGCCGACGCGGTGGGGCCAGCGGTCGCCGGCCCGGTCGTGGTGGATGTGGGCGCCCGAGTCCGTGTAGGTGTCCACCGCGATCTGCTCGCTGGCCGCCGCCATCAGCTGGAACGGGTGGTAGACGGCCTGGCTGAACAGCCCGTCGGCGGAGGTGACGATGGGCGCGAGCGCGTTGACGAGCCGGGCCTGGTTGGCCATCCGTACCGTCCAGGACTGGCGTACGAACACGTTGAGCCAGGTC
>DAIOWL010000692.1:0-4299 GCA_036758545.1 Streptosporangiaceae bacterium
CGCTCATGTCTCGCGAGTATATAACTCGCGAGTGAATTCCCGCGAGAGAAAACACGCGGGATTTTTCTCGCGTTTCTATTGACAGCCGCCCGGCTCGGGCTGATCCTGGTAGTGCCCTGACCGGGGGCACCCGCTCCTCCCCGCTTCCCGCGCATGGGTACAGCGGCGCTTCCCGCGGCAGCGGCGTTCGGCCTTGACGTACTCGCGGCCACGGGAGGTGACGCAGATGCATGACGGCAGGTTCTCCATTGAGATGGTCGACGGCGTGCCGATCGTGGCGGCACCCGAGGAGATCGACATCACCAACGCCCCGCAGTTGCGGTCGGCACTGCTGGAAGCGGCCGCGCACGGGCACGGGACGCTCGTCGCCGACCTGAGCCGGACCCGGTTCTGTGACTCCTCCGGGCTTCACACGCTGCTGGCGGCGCACAAGCGGGCCACGGCCGAAGGCGGTGAGATGCTGCTGGTCATTGCCGGCACCGCCGTGCTCCGCGTTTTCGCACTCACCTGCGTTGACCGCATCATCCCTAACTTCACGACCCTGGAGGAGGCCCTCGCGCAAACCTCCGCCAACGGATCCAACGGCCATCGGCGAGCCAGTGGCGGACCTGAAAGGCAGCCCAGTGTCAGCGGACTTGACGCAGCAGCCAGCTGATCGCGTCGCCCGGGCGAGTATTGGCCCGGCGTGCGCCGGACGGGACACCGCGCCGCCTTGATCTAGTGCGGCCGAGGCCTGCGGGGCATTGCCCGGCCGCTGACCAGCTCAGGCCGACCGCCGGGATCCTCCTTGACCGGGCCGAACGCACCCGGAGCAGGATGTAAACCAGTCGATGGTGCGGCGCAGTCCGTCCTCAAGCGTGATCGCAGGGCGCCAGCCCAGGCGGCGCTCGGCCAGGGCGGTGTCCGGTCGCCGTACGGCCGGGTCGTCCACTGGCCGTGCGACGAATTCGATCGGCGAGCTGCTGCCGGTCAGGCCCTTGATCATCTCGGCCAGGCGGAGCACGGTCAGTTCCTGCGGGCCGCCGATATTGACCGGGCCCGCGAAGTCGCTAACCGCCAGGGTCAAGATCCCGGCCACGGTGTCGTCTACGTAGCAGACCGATCGGGTCTGGCTGCCGTCCCCGGTCACGGTCAGCGGGTCCCCGGCCAGTGCCTGCCGGATGAACGTCGGGATCGCCCGCCCGTCGTGCGGGCGCATCCGCGGGCCGTAGGTGTTGAAAATGCGCACGATCGCGGTGTCGACCCCCCGGCTGTTCCGGTAGGCAGTGGTCAGCGCCTCGGCGTAGCGCTTGGCCTCGTCGTAGACGCTGCGCGGACCGACCGGGTTGACGTTGCCCCAGTAGCTCTCGGACTGAGGGTGCTGCCGAGGGTCACCGTAGACCTCGCTGGTCGAGGCGAGCACGAAGCGGGCGCCCTTGTCCTCGGCCAGGCCGAGCGCGTGCATCGTACCCACCGCGCCGACCTCAAGTGTTTCAAGCGGCAACCGCAGGTAGTCCACTGGCGAGGCCGCGGAAGCGAAGTGCAAGACCAAATCGGCCTGGCCCGGAACATGCAGGGACCGGGTCACGTCATAGTCCATGAGCTGGAAGCCCGGCCTGCCGAGCAGATGGGCCACATTGTCGGGTGAGCTAGTGACGAAGTTGTCGAGGCAGACGACCCTGGTGCCGGCCTCGAGCAGCCGCTCGCACAGGTGAGAGCCGAGGAAGCCGGCCCCGCCGGTGACGACCGCGCGGTGTACCGGCACGTTCATGACGCCACCCTTCCGCGGGCCGCAGCCACCAGGGCGGTCGTCGAATGGCGGGCCAGGTAGGGCAGCAGCACGACCTCACCGCCGTGACGGCGTACCACCGGCACCTCGGTGAGCTCGTCCGACGCGTAGTCGCCGCCCTTGACCCATACGTCCGGGCGCAGCCGCTCTAGCACGGCGGCCGGGGTCGGCTCATCGAAGACCACAATCGCGTCCACGCACTCCAGCGCGGCCAGGACCCGGGCCCGGTCCGGGGCGCCCACCAGCGGCCGCCCCGGTCCCTTCAGGGCGCGAACCGAGGAGTCGGAGTTCAGGCACACCACCAGGCAGTCGCCCAGCCTGCGGGCCTGTCGCAGCAATCCGACGTGTCCCGCGTGCAGAAGGTCGAAACAGCCGCCGGTCGCCACGATCCGGCCGCCGCGCGCCCTGATCTCCGCCACCATCCGCCAGGCGTCGGTGTCGCCGCGGGGACCGGGAGGCGTACCCGGACGAACCTGAACGGCATCCCCGGGAATGGTGGAGCCCGGCGCGGCGCTGGCCCCGCCCTGCCTGATGAACTGCGTTGCCGCGCCCACCGCCTCGGTTACCGCCTCGGTCAGCAGCCCGCCGGACCGCAACACCTGGGCCGCCGCGGCGGCGAAGCAGTCGCCGGCCCCGCAGGAGTCGTGCGGCCCGCGGATGGCCTCGGCCGGGGCGAGAAACGGCACGGCTTCCCCGGTGGAGAGCAGGGCGCCGCCCTCACCCAGGGTGATGGCGACCGCGCTGCCCCAGGCCTGGCTCAGCGCCGCGGCGTCGCGGGCCGCGCTGGCCAGCGCGGAACCGGGCCCGACGGTGCCGTTCCGGTCACCGTTCAGGTCCGAGGCGAACCTGCGTGCCTCGAGTTGGCTCGGGGTGACGAGCCTGCTGCCCGGCAGCGGCCGCGCGCCAGCCGGATGCGGATCCCACACCACCGGCGTGGCGGCGGTCAGCCGGGACAGCATCGCCGCGAGCCCGGGGTGTGCCGCCATGCCGCGGCCGTAGTCGGCAACCAGCACCGCGCCGGCCTGCCGCAGCGCTCGTTCCGCCTGCGGGCTGACCGGCCCGGGACAGGCCCGGCCGTCACCCGCGTCCAGCCGGACCACCGGCTGCCCGGACGCCTGCACCCGGATCTTGCACGGCGTGCCGCCCTCCAGTGGCAGCGGTATCACCTGCATGCGCGGACTGAGCAGGTCACGGAGCCGCGTGCCGGGCCGGTCCTGGCCGAGCGCGGTGATCAGGACCACGTCGGTGTCCCGCAGTCCGGCGGCGAGCACGGCGGCCAGGCCCGCTCCGCCCGCGCGGTGCCGTTCGCGCTGGCAGTCGACGACAGGTACCGGGGCGTCGGGAGCGACCCGGCTCACCGTCCCGTGCAGGTCGACGTCGAGAAGGGTGTCGCCCACGACGACCAGCGGGCCGCCCCTCATCGGGCCGTCTCCAGCACGGTCCCGATGCCGTCCCGCACGGCCGCGTCGACCGCGGCGCACATGATGTGGATCGCGGCCAGGTGCACTTCCTGCACGGTGGACGTCACCGGAGTGTCCACCGTGATCGCGTCCGCACAGGCGTCTGCCACCGGGTTGGGCCCGGGGCCGGTGAGCGCCCAGGCGGTCATCCCGATCGCGGCGGCCGCCTGAGCGGCCGCAATCACGTTCGGGCTGCGGCCGCTGGTGGACAGGCAGACCAGCAGGTCGCCGGGCCGGCCATGCGCCCGTACCTGCCGGGCGAATACCTGACTGGCGCCGTAGTCGTTGCCGATGGCGGTCACGGCGGTCATGTCGTGGGTCAGCGGAAGCGCGGCCAGGGGCTGCCGTTCGTCCTGATAGCGGCCGACGAGCTCGGTAGTGAGGTGCTGTGCCTGCTCCGCGCTGCCCCCGTTCCCACAGGCCAGCAGGCGGCCGCCGGCGATGAGTACCTGAGCGGCCCGCCGTCCCCAGGCCTCAAGCCGCGGCACCTGCGGTTCGAAGGCGATCAGCGTTTCTCCCAGCCTGGCCAGGTGGGAACCGCTGATCGAGGTGTGCTGGATGCTCATCGTGCCCCCACTGTCCGTTCCTGCCGCACGCAGGCGTAGACGGCCTCGGTTTCGGCCGCGATCTTGTCCCAGGAATACCGGGCGGCGGCCCGGGCCGCGCCCGCCGCGCCCAGCCTCCGGCGCAGCCCGGGTTCGGCCAGCAGCTGCGTCAGCGCGGCGGTCAGGGCGGCGGGGTCGCGAGGCGGCACCAGGCGTCCGGTGACCCCGTCCTCGACGGTGTCGAGGTGACCGCCCACCGCCGAGACCACGACGGCTTTCCCGCAGGCCATGGCCTCCACCGGCACGATGCCGAACGGCTCGTACCAGGGGGCCGACACCACGATGTCCGCCGATCTCAGCAACGCGGGCACGTCCGCATGCGCCACCCGGCCGGTGAAACAGACCCGGTCCGCCGCACCGCACGCGTCGGCGACCCGGCACAGCCGGGCTACCTCGCGATCTTCGTGGAGCCGGCCCGGATCAGGGCCCCCGCCGATGACCAGTTCGGTACCCGGCATTCCGGCGA
>DAIOWL010000693.1:0-1391 GCA_036758545.1 Streptosporangiaceae bacterium
GCCGCCGGCCCGGATGACCAGGGCCGGCGGTAGTTCGCTTTCCGTATAATGATCTGGTCACGGGTGATGACGGAAGACCGAGTAATCGCGGAACCCCGCCGCTCAGAGAGCCGCCGGCAGCTGAGAAGGCGGACGGCGGGCCTGCGGTGAAGACACCTTCCCAGCCCGGACCGCCGGCCCCGTAACGGCCGCCGAGGCCGGCTCCCGCCGGCGAAGGTGCGGTGGCACCGCGACCTAGCCCCCGCCCGCACCTCCAGGGCTCCGCCTACTGGAGGTGATGATCATGATGACGACCGCACTGGCCGGCCTGTCTCGCACGCTGGCCGCCGACCTGCCGTCGGCCCCATCCGGCCGTCTGGTCCTGATCCAGGGCTGGGTGCACCGCCGCCGGGTGCTCGGCGCGGTGACGTTCCTCATCGTGCGGGACCGTTCGGGCCTGGCCCAGGTGGTCGTCCGCGACCCGGGGGGCCTGCAGATGGTGCGGCGCTGCGGCGAGGAGAGCGTCGTCGCGGTCACCGGCGTGGCCACGCCCAGTCCGGCCGCGCCGGGCGGCGTCGAGGTCACCGAACCCGCGATCACGCTGCTCGGCGAGCCCGCGCAGCCTCCGCCGGTCGACCTGTGGCGGCCCGCGATCGACGCCGGGCTGCCCGCGATCCTGGACCACGCCGCCGTGACCTGGCGGCATCCGGCCCGCCGCGCGCGCTGGGAGCTGGCCGCCGCGTCGCTGCGCGGCTTCCGGGCCGCGCTGGACGAGCTCGGCTTCACCGAGATCCAGACGCCGAAGCTCGTGTCGTCGGCCACCGAGTCCGGCGCCACCGTGTTCGGCGTGGACTACTTCGGGCGCCCCGCCTACCTGGCCCAGTCCCCGCAGTTCTACAAGCAGACGATGGTCGGCGTGTTCGAGCGCGTCTACGAGACCGGCCCGGTGTTCCGGGCCGAACCGCACGACACCGCCCGGCACCTGGCCGAGTACACCTCGCTTGACGCCGAGCTCGGGTTCATCAGCGGCCACCGCGACGTGCTGGCCGAGCGCGGGATCCGGCCCAGCGTGACGCTTTTCCACTGGGACACCCCGCAGGCGCTGCAGGACAAGGGCGGCTGGGCCAACCGCGACACCGCGCTGCGCTTCGCCGAGTACGCGCGGGTCGTCGGCGCCGAGCTGGGCGGCGTGGTCGAGTCCTGGATCACGCAGAACGAGCCGTGGTGCACGGCGTTCCTGGGCCACGCCTACGGGACCAAGGCGCCGGGGCTGCGCGACTGGCCGACCGCGCTGCGCGTCAGCCACCACCTGCTGCTCAGCCACGGGCTGGCGGCGCAGGCGCTGCGCTCGGCGCTGCCCGACAGCGCGGAGGTCGGCATCGCGCTGAACCTGTTCCCGGTCGTCCCGGCGG
>DAIOWL010000693.1:1401-2019 GCA_036758545.1 Streptosporangiaceae bacterium
GCGGGACGAGGCGGGAGGGGCCGTTGAACGGCTGAAGGTCACCGTCCCCGAGGTTCCGGCGGAGATCCCGGTGGTCCATTTCCGCGAGGCGCTCATCATCGCGGGCGCGCCGCCGGACGAGCCCGACCTCGCCCCCGCACACGAGCGGGCCGTGGGCCGCTGGGCCGCCGAGACGCACGGCAGCGACTTCATCGCGGTCGAGGGCTACCCGATGAGCAAGCGGCCCTTCTACACCCACCCGCAGCCCGGCGACGAACGCTGGTCGAACAGCTTCGACCTGCTCTTCCGCGGCCAGGAGCTGGTGACGGGCGGCCAGCGCCTGCACCGGCACCAGGACTACCTGGCGGCCATCCGCGACCGGGGCGAGGACCCGGCCGCCTACGCGGACTACCTGGAAGCCTTCGCGCACGGCATGCCTCCGCACGGCGGGTTCGCGATCGGCCTCGAGCGCTGGGCGGGCAGGCTGACCCAGGCCGAGAACATCCGGGAGGTCACGCTGTTCCCCCGGGACCTGCACCGGCTGGCCCCGTGACGCTGGCTAGCAGCGTGACGCTGGCTAGCAGCGTGACGCTGGCCGGCAGCGTGAGTCCAGCTGGCAGGCGGCAGTAGAGTCGACGG
>DAIOWL010000693.1:2029-4298 GCA_036758545.1 Streptosporangiaceae bacterium
TCCCGTCCGCCTCCGCTACCTGCACAGACACCATGGCAATTACTGGGCAGGAGCCGTGAGTGCGCGGAGGGAGGACTCGAAGGAGGCCAGACGGCTGCGGACCACGTCGGCCTGCTCCATGCTGGCGCCGCCCGGGGCCCGCTCGGCGTCCCTCGCAGAGCGGACAGCCTGCAGCGAGGCGAGCGTGTCAGCAATCCTGGCGCCGTCGGGGGAGTGCTGCGGGACCTCCTCGCGCAGGGCGTACAGCGTCTGCGCCAGATCATCGGCGCGCCGCTGGATATCGGACCACCGGGCGGCTGCGTCGGCGGCGGCCAGCCCGCCGGGCGCTTCGGCGACGCTCATCGCGTCATGCAGGGCCGAGCCTTTCGCGTACGCATCGACGAGCCTGGACCGCCAGCCCGCCGCGGCGGCGGAACGGCGGCGAGAGGAGCGCGCGATCATTGCAATCAGGCCGGCCAGGACAAGGACGCCCAGCAGGACCCAGAGCCAGATCAAGCTGGTGCCGGAGGAGGCGACGGGCGCCGCGGAACCGGTGGCCGGCGGCTGGGTGGTGGGGGCCGCCGTGACGCTGGGCCTGGCCGGGGCGGTCGCGGTCCGGCTCGGCAAGCTGCCGATCGAGCTGCTGATGGTCCCCCCGCATCCCGCCGCCAGCAATCCGGCGGCAAGCATGGTCACGGGGAGGGAAAGTCTTTTCGCAGAACGCCGCATGCTGATCCTTCCGCGTCGTGTATGGCCGACCGCTGGAGCCTCCGTTTGCCGGCGGCAGGGATCGTAGTCGCGTGCCCGGACGGCTTGGCCGCCCGGCCTGGTGATCGCCAGGCTGCCTGGCTGGGCGGATTCTGCCTCCGACACCATCGTGACTGTGCGGCGCCGCGCTTGGGGTCAGATCTGGCGAATTCGCCGCCTCCGCCACCGCGCGTCGGTCCGGCTAGCCGGCTAGCCGGCTAGCTCCACCGTCAGGCCGAGACGCTTGGCCAGCAGGCCTGCGCGCTGCCGGTCCTGGGCGCTGAACGAGCCGTCGGCGCGGCTGAAGCGGATGTGGTGCAGCAGCCCGCCGAGGGGCAGGCCGTCCTCGCGGACCAGCCTGATCCGCTTACCGCCGGGCCAGGTCAGCTCGGCGGTGTCGTCCCCGGCGTCTTCGAGTCGGCCGCCCAGGGCCTCGGTGAACAGCCGCGTCGCGCCGGCCAGGTCGCCGACGTGGTGCTCGATCAGGCCGAACGAGGTCGGCGCGCCGGGCGCGGGCAGCCCGGCGGGCGGCGTGTCGGCCCGGGGTTCCCCGGCCTGCCGGGCCACTTGGATGACGATGCCGTACGCGTTCCTGGGATGCAGGAACGCTTCCTGCCAGTGCGGGTTATCGAGGTTGATGCCGACCGGCTCGATGCCGAGCGCCCGCACCCGGGCCAGGGTGGCTTCGATGTCGCTGACGAGGAAGTTGAAGTGGTGCGGGCCGGCCCCGCGGGCGGCCAGGAAGCGCTCGAGGAACGCCGCGTCCGGGCCGCCGGTGGGGGTCAGCAGCTCGATCTTCGGCCCGGCGGCGAACTCCAGCTGGCCCCACCAGTAGCCGGGGGAGTCCATGCCGTACGCCCAGGTTCCGCCCAGCACGCCGCCGAACAGCTCCCATCCGTCGGTCAGGGCCGGCGTGCCGATGGCGAGGTGATCAAGGACCGCTGTCATGCGACGAAGGTACCGTCCGGAGCCGCCGGGCGCGCCCACTGGTGCTGGGTACCCTGGTGGATCGCCAGGTAGATCCGGTCGCGGAGGACATTGGCGGCCTCGTTCGTCAGCGTCGTCTCCAGGTCCCGCAGCACGACGCGGACCAGGAGATTCTTCTGCCCGGGCCGGGCCCCGAGACGGCGGGCGGCCGGCTCGGGCAGCCGGTCGTACGGGGTCGCGGCGAGCACCCGGACCTCCTCGACGCACGCCGCGGCGGCGCCGAGGGCCTCGCGGACCCGGTCGCCGAGCGTCTCCTCGTCCTCGTCCGCGGCCACCGCGACCGACAGGTCACGCGTGACCGGGGGCATGGACGAGACCGGCTGGTAGGCGGCCAGGTCGCGCATCTGGCCGGCGATGCGCGGATCGGCCGAACGCAGCAGGCGGATGTCCGGGATGCCCTTGACCAGCATCAGCATGCGGTCCAGGCCCATGCCCAGGGCCAGCCCGCCGTGACCGGCCAGCCCGGCCGGTGCGAGCACGTCCGGATGGGCGATCCCGCTTTCCCAGATCTCCACCCAGCGCCCGTCGTGCCGCACGTCGACCTGGCGGCCGTGCT
>DAIOWL010000694.1:0-4292 GCA_036758545.1 Streptosporangiaceae bacterium
CCTGCACGTCGATCAGGGGTCGCAGATCACCGTGCAGGTGCAGAATGACGGGGATGTCGAGGCGACCGTGCACTGGCACGGGCTGCGGCTGGAGAACCAGTACGACGGTGTGCCGGATGAGACCCAGGTACCGATCCCGATCGGCGGGACGTACACGTGCAAGGTCCGCTTCCCTGACGCCGGGTTCTACTGGTATCACCCGCACATCCGCGAGGACTTCGGGCTGGAGATGGGGCTGTACGGCACGATCGTGGTCGAGCCCGCCGACCCGTCCTACTGGCCCGCCGTGGACCGGCAGCTGACTCTCACGCTGGATGACCTGCTGGTCGAGGACGGGCACATCGCGCCGTTCAGCCGGTCCGGGCCGACCTTCGTGGCGATGGGCCGGTACGGCAACGTGATGCTGATCAACGGCGAGACTCAGTTCTCCGGCCAGGCGGCAGCAGGCGAGGTCGTGCGCTTGTACCTGGTCAACACCGCGAACACGCGGATCTTCAACTTCGCCGTCCGCGGCGCCCGCGCCAAGCTGGTCGGCGGCGACAGCGGCCGGTACGAACGCGAGACGTTCACCGGCGAGGTACTGCTCGCCCCGTCAGAGCGCGCGGTCATCGACGTGCTGTTCGACACCCCCGGCGAGGTGCGGCTGGAGCACCGCACCCCCGATCACACCTACGACCTCGGCGCGTTCACGGTCACCGACGGCGCCCCCGGCGCGGCCGCCAGGTCGTTCGAGACGCTGCGCACCGACCCCGAGCTCACCGCCGAGCATCAGGCGATCGCCCGCGACCTGGACCGGCCGCCGGACAAGGTGCTCGCGTTCTACTCCCTGATGCCGCTGCTGTACGGCGGGGACGCCACGCCGGCGTCCTCCTACGTCTGCCCGATGCACCCCGAGGTCACCGCCGCCGAGCCGGGGACCTGCCCCAGGTGCGGGATGAAGCTGGTGGCGGTCGCCGTGACCTACGCCTGCCCGATGCACCCCCAGGTCACCGCCGCCGGGCCGGGAGTGTGCCCTGACTGCGGGATGAAGCTGGTGCCCGGCGATGCCCCGCTGGTGCCCGCCCGGCCTGACCAGGGCCAGGCGCACGGCGGGCACGACCACGGCGACGGCCTGGAGTGGGAGGACCTGATGCCGGATATCAACCGGGCCTCGGACTCCGGCAACATGATCTGGCAGCTGATCGACCGCGGGACCGGGGCGGTGAACGGGGACATCAGCTGGTCGTTCACCGTGGGTGACCGGGTGAAAATCCGGCTGGTGAACGAGATGGACGCCGACCACCCGATGCACCATCCGTTCCACGTCCACGGCGCCGGCCGTTTCCTCGTCCTGTCCCGGGATGAGCAGCCCGAGCCCAATCTGGTGTGGAAGGACACCGTGCTGCTGCGCAGCGGCGAGACCGTGGACATCTTGCTGGACGTCTCCAATCCCGGGCTGTGGATGGCGCACTGCCACATCGCCGAGCACAACCAGAGCGGCATGATGTTCAGCTTCAACGTGGCCCGCGACCGGAAGCCGGCCCGGTGAGCCCCGGGCCCGCGGGCGCGCCCCTGGACGTGCTCGTCATCGGCGGCGGCCAGGCCGGGCTGGCCATGGGCTACCACCTGGCGCGGCGCGGGTTGTCCTTCCAGATCGTGGACGCCGGCGCAGAGATCGGCCAGACGTGGCGCTCACGGTGGGATTCGCTTCGGCTGTTCACCTCGGGCCGGTATGACAACCTGCCGGGCCTGCCCTTCCCCGCCTCGCCGGATGCCTATCCGGGCAAGGACGCCGTCGCGGACTACTTGCAGGCCTACGCGGCCAAGTTCGAGCTGCCGGTCCGGCTGAGCACGAACGTGACATCGCTCACCAGGGGAAACGGCACCTACGTCGCCAAGGCGGGCGATGAGGCACTGGAGGCCCGGCAGGTCGTGGTCGCCACCGGGCCCTTCCACGTGCCGTTCATCCCGCCGATCGCCGACGGGCTCGACCCGGGCGTGCACCAGGTCCACAGCGCCGGTTACCGGCACCCGCAGACGGTCCCGCCGGGAAGCGTCCTGGTGGTCGGCGCCGCGAACTCCGGCTGTCAGATCGCCCGGGAACTCTCGGCGACCCACCGGGTGGAACTGTCGGCCGGCCAGCGGATCCCGGCGATTCCGCAGCGGCCGCTGGGCCGTGACATCTGGACATGGGCGACCGGGCTGCGGCTGGACCGGGTGACTGCGGACTCACGGCTGGGAAGACGCCTGGCGGGGCGGGACCAGGTGATCGGGCCCGGGCCGCGGCGGCTCGCCCGGCGCCACGGCATCCGTCTCCGGGCGCGAGCGGGCAGCGCGGCCGGACGGACGGTGACCTTTACCGACGGCAGCGCCGCCGAGGTCGACGCCGTGGTGTGGGCGACCGGGTTCAGGACGGACCACTCGTGGATCGACATCTCCGACGCGAAAGACCAGCAGGGACACATGCGGCATACACGTGGAGTGACATCCTCACCTGGCCTTTACGTGCTTGGCCTCACCTGGCAGTACACCCGGGGCTCCGCACTGCTCGGGTGGGTCGGGAATGACGCCGCGTTCCTCGCCACCCAGATCGCGGCTGCGGACCGGTGAAAAACCCGACCGCGGGCCGGCCTTTGTGGGGTGCCGAGGTCAGCACGCCCGTAAAGGGCCGCCGCCCGGGCTACCGCGTACCGCTCGTGAGCGCAGCAGCCGGCGCCGAGCGCGAAGGCGCGGTCATCCGCCAAGCGGTCCCGTGATGACCAGTCCCGGCGGGGTGCGCCGCCTTGGCCGCGCCGTGCGCGGCGCAGCGCTGTCCGGCGCCTGCCTGGCCGGCGTCGCGGCCGTCGGGGCGGTCGTGTCCAGCAGGGCGACCTACCCGCGCCCGCGCCAGGACGCTCCGGGGAGACCAGCGGCGCGGCCAGCTCCCGCAGGCCGTATCGTCGTAGCGGTCGTGCTGGGCCCCCGCGGCTCGGTCGGGACCGATGCCCTCGGCCCATATGAGGTCTTCGCCCGGTCACCGGCATTCTTCGTGTACACGGTGTCCCCGGGCCGGGCGGCCAGCGTGCTCTCCGGCGGCCTGGCCCTGGTACCGGAGCACGCGCTGGAGGATGTGGACGCCGGCCTGGTGCCCGAGCCGGACGTGGTCGTGGTGCCGGCCGTTGTCAACGCGGCCGGCAAGGAACTGGCGCCGCTGCGCGACTGGATCACCCGCCACGCGGGCCGGGGAGCTCACATCCTCGGCGTCTGCGCCGGGTCGGCGCTGCTAGCCGCCGCTGGCCTCCTTGATGGTCGCCGGGCCACCTCGCACTGGTCGAACATCGCCGGCCTGCGCCGCAAGCACCCGCAGGTGGAATGGGTGCGGGGCCAGCGTTACGTCGTCGACGGCTCGATCACCACCACAGGCGGGGTGAGTTCGGGCATCTTCGGCGCGCTGCGGCTCGTCGGGCAACTCGCCGGGACCGCCGAGGCCGAACGGGTGGGCCGGGAGCTGGCCTACCCCGGCTGGCACCTCGACACCGCCGGCATGCCCGCGCAGCAGGTGGCACCGGGCGATCTGTCGTACGCGCTTACGGCGGCCTTCCCGTGGTTCCGCCCGACCGTGGGCATCGGGCTGGTCACCGGCGTCGGCGAGATCGATACCGCCGCGGCGTTCGACATCTACGCCGGAAACTCGCATGCCGCCCGCGCCGTCCCGATCGCCGCCGGGTCCACTGTCATAACCCGCCACGGGCTGCAGCTCCTCGCACAACCGGCCGGCCCCGGCGCACCCCGCGTCGGCAGGCTCGTCGTGCCCGGCCCGCGGAACACCAGCGAGCTCGATCCGGGGTTCGCCCGGTGGGCAGCCGACCGCGGATTGGACATTGCGCTACCGCAGGCCGTGCAGGCAGCCGGCGAGTTCAGCTTCGATCCGCTGCTGCGCGACCTCGCCGCCCACGCCGACAAGGCCACCGCCCGCTCCACCGCCAAGAACACCGAATACCCCACGGCTCACCTCCAGCTAGCCGGAAGCCCGTGGCCATGGCGTCCCACCGCCCTGGCCGCCCTCACCATCGCGGCGGCCATCGGCGCCGGATTCCTCCCCGCAGCCGCCCGGCGGCACCAGCCATGACGCCCATACCCGCACCCATGCCTACCCCGCAGCGGGAGCAGTCGGTACGCGGACCGGTTCTGTGGGGATTGGCGTTCGGCGCCGTCCAGGCCGCGTCGCCGCTCGCGCTCTGGTGGCTCGATCAGGCAACCGTCCAGGCTCTCCTGCTAGCCCTGATCGCAGCGGTCTACATCGGGTTCGCGGTGGCAGACGGAAGACCCAAGGT
>DAIOWL010000695.1:0-4292 GCA_036758545.1 Streptosporangiaceae bacterium
AGGCGGTAGAGGCCGTAGGCGTAGAAGTTGAGTTCGGTGCAGTTGTGGGAGCGGGCTAGCTGGGCTTTCTCGGCTAGGGAGGCGGGGGTGGTGGTGTCGGGAGGGCCGGGGCGGAGGACGACGGAGAGGGGGGCGTCGGGGCCGAGCTGGGCGCGGTACCAGGTGAGGGCGGCGGCGGTGTCGGCGGGTTCGGCCAGGTAGAGGGGTTCTTCCAGGTGGACGCCGGCCTGGGCGAGGGCGCGGGGGTCGACGGCTAGTTCGGCGCGGACGAGCTCGCGGTCGGGGTCGAAGCCGTGGCCGGTGGCGTAGGCCTGCATGGGGATGGTCTCGTCGAGCAGGGTGAGGCGGACGCCGGCCTGGCGGGCCGCGTCGGCGGCGGCGCCGGCCAGGGCGGTGACGGTGGCGGTCCTGGCGGCCAGGTAGGAGTGGATGTCCGGGCCGCAGGCCTCGGTGAGGGAGGGGGCGTCGGGGGCCGAATCGAACACCCCGGATAGGTACTCGCGGCACCGGGCGGCCAGGGCGGGGACGTCGACGTCATGGCCGGCGGCCTGGCCGGCGCACCATCGGCAGAAGCACAGGCCGAGCAGGAACCGGGTGATCTCGCCAAAGTCCTCCAGGCAGCGCTCGTGGTGGTGGCCGTGAGCCGCGCCCTGGTAGTGCAGGGCCTCAGCGCGCAGCGCCGCGATCGGGTAGCGGCACAGGTCCCGGGTCATCGCGAGCACGTAGTCGCGCACGGCCGGGCTGGCCGGGCAGAGGCGGCCGGGGAAACGGTCGCCGAAGCAGTTCTCCTGCACCCCGGCGGCGCGGTCGTCCAGGTCATCGCGGTGCAGCAGGACGGCCCAGGCGGAGACCTGGACGCCGAGCGGGGCGGCCGCCCGGCAGGCCTCGGCGAGGATGTCGCGGCCGGCTGCGGACGGGCTGACCGCGGGACGCAGCGGGCCTGGGCAGGCGGAAGGGTCCACGGCGTAGAACGCACCGGGAGCCAGCGAGGCGACCCGGTAGGCGGGGTTGTGCGGGTAGATGTCGCGCGTGGCGTGGTAGCAGGCCGCGATGGTAACGCCGGAGACGCCTGCGCGGTCGCGGACGGTACCGACGACGCGGTCGGCGCCCTCGCCGAGCAGGTCAGCGGGCAGGCAGTAGACCGAACTGTGCACGATGCACCACCATAGCTTTCGGGTGAGGCCGGCCCCGGTGTTACTTACTACAAGTTGTAGGAGTTGACTGGGAACGTGGTTGATCAGCAGTACCTGTTCGAGGCGCGCCAGATGCAGGCGCTGTCGCTGGCCGTGCACATCCCGCTGGTCTGCTTCGGCATCGCCTTCCCCGTGCTGGTCCTGTTCGCCGAGTGGCGGTACCTGCGCACCGGGGATCCGCTGTACCGGACGCTAGCCCGGCGCTGGTCAAAGATCATGCTGGCGCTGTTCGCGGTGGGGGTGGTCACCGGGACGATCCTGTCGTTCGAGCTAGGGCTGCTGTGGCCGGTGTGGATACAGGACTTCGGCAACGTGTTCGGCCTCGGGTTCACGCTGGAGGGATTCTCGTTCTTCGTCGAGGCCATCTTCATCGGGATCTACGTGTACGGCTGGGACCGGCTGCGGCCCTGGGTGCATTTCGCGAGCGGCCTGCCGATCGCGCTGGCCGGGATCACCGGCTCGCTGTTCGTCATCTCCGTCAACGCCTGGATGAACCATCCCACCGGGTTCCGGCTGTCCGGCGGGCGGGCGGTGGACGCGCACCCGTGGTCCGCGCTGTTCGCCAACCCGTTCTTCTGGAGCGAGTACGTGCACATGTACTTCGCCGCCTACATCGTGTGCGGCTTCCTGATGGCCGGCGCGTACGCCTGGGCGATCCTGCGCGGGCGGCGCGGCCGGTACGAGCGGACCGCGCTGGGCATCTCGCTGTCCGCGGCGGCCGTGGCCGCGCCGCTGCAGGTCATCGTCGGTGACTGGGCGGCCAGGGACGTGGCGCAGGCCCAGCCGGTCAAGCTGGCCGCGCTGGAAGGGCTGGCCACGACGACCCGGGGCGCGGCCGAGCACCTGCTGGGCTGGTACAACGGGCACGCCGTGGTGTACGGGATCGAGATACCGCGGCTGCTCTCGCTGCTCGCCTTCCACAACCCGAACGCCACGGTCAGGGGCCTGAGCATCGTCCCGCTGGCGGACCAGCCGCCGGTGAACGTGGTCCGGTTCGCCTTCCAGGCCATGGTCGGCATCGGCACGCTGCTGGCCCTGCTCGGCCTGGTCTACCTGTACCTGCGGCTGCGGCGCGGCCGGCTGCCCACGGCGCGGTGGTTCTACTGGGCGGTCGTGCTGGCCGGGCCGCTGTCGGTGGTGGCGCTCATCTCCGGCTGGATCACCACCGAGGTGGGCCGGCAGCCGTGGATCGTCTACGAGGTGATGCGGGTCGACGCGGCCGTCACCGGGGCGCGGTTCATCCCCTTCGGATACGGCGCCCTGTGGCTGGTCTACATCGGGCTGGGCGGCGCGGTCTTCTGGCTGCTCCGGCGGTTCAGCCGGGTGCCCCTGGAGGATGACGATGCTGGCTGACGTGCCGATGGTGTTCATCCTGGTCGGGATCGCCGCGTACACGGTGCTGTCCGGGGCGGACTTCGGCGCCGGGCTGTGGACGCTGGTGCCGGGCGGCGGGCAGGCGAGCGCGGCGGCGACCCGGGATCACACCCGGCACGCCATCGGGCCGGTCTGGGAGGCCAACCACGTCTGGCTGATCTTCGTGCTCACCGTCGCGTGGACGTGTTACCCGGGCGCGTTCGGTTCCATTGTTTCGACCCTGGCCATCCCGCTGCTGATCGCCGCGATCGGGATCATCTTCCGCGGCACCGCCTACGCGCTGCGCAGCCAGTTCTCCCGCGATGAGGAGCACGGCGTGCGCCCGGTGGAGTACCTGTTCGCGCTGTCGTCGGTGCTCACGCCGTTCGCGCTGGCCACGGTGATCGGCGCGATCGCGACCGGGCGGGTGCCGGTCGGCAACGCGCGCGGCGACCTGGTCACGTCCTGGCTGAACCCGGTCTCGGTGCTGGCCGGGGTGCTCGCGGTGGCCTTCTCCGGGTACCTGGCCGCGGTCTACCTGGCCGCCGACGCCCAGAGACTGGCCGAACGGGCCCTGATTCACGATTTCCGCATCCGGGCTCTCGCCTCCGGCGTGGTGGCCGGCGCGCTGGCGCTCGCTGGGCTGCTGGTGATCCGCGTCTCGGCCCGGCCGCTGTGGGACGGGCTGACCAGCGGTCTCGGGCTGGTGCTGGTGATCGTCAGCGCGCTGGCCGGGGTGGTGACGATGGTGCTGGTCTGGCTGGGGCGGTTCGGGCTGGCCCGGGCGTCGGCGGCGCTCGCGGTGGCGGCGGTCATCGCGGGCTGGGCCGCGGCGCAATCGCCGGAGTTGCTGCCCGGCCTGACCGTCGCCGAGGCCGCGGCGGGGCGGTCGACGCTGATCGCGACCATCGTCGGGGTGGCTGTGGGTGCGGTAGTGCTGGTGCCGTCGCTGACCATGCTGTACTCGCTGGTGCTGCGGGGGCGCCTGGATACTACGGATGATGATGCGGCCGGCCCGGGCGAGGTGCCGCGGGCAGCCGGCGGCCGGTCCCCGCGGGTTTCGCTGGCCGCGGGGTTCGCGGTCGTGACGCTGGTGGCGGGGGTCGGGCTGCTGGTCTTCGCCGAACCGGCCTGGGCGAACGGCCTCGGCGCGGTGGCGCTGATCGCGTGCGCGGTGACGGTCTTCGCGCTGGCGTCGAAGCCGGCCGCGGAGTTAGCCGGGCGGAACCACGGCAGTGTCACATCGCCGTGGTCGGGACCACTACAGAGTCACATCGCCGTGGTTGTGCTCGGCCGGGCGACCCGGGCGGGAAAACCAGATGCCTGGAGGGTCCGGAGGGGGCAGTATCGGCGGGGTGAGCGGTGGGTTCGTGCCGGGTGTGCGGCTGGCGGGTGAGTTCTTTGCCGAGGTTGTCCGGCCGCTGCTCGAGTCGGAGTTTCCGGGGCTGGGGTACGCGGCGGCGCTGATCGGGGCGGGGTCGGAGGTGCTCGGGTTCGACTCCGAGCGGTCCACCGACCACGACTGGGGGCCGCGGCTGCTGGTGTTCGCGGAGGACGAGGAAGCCGAACGGCTCGGCGTGGCGGTCCGCGCGACGTGTGGCGGTACGTGCTGAGCTGCCAGTGGAGCAGGATCGCGGAGGAAGAGGCGTTTAGCGGACGGTGCGCCGAGGCGGGCGACGAGCTCGGCTCGGTGGTGGTCACGGCCCGGCTGGCGCGCGACCTGATGCGGCTGTGGCTGCTCATGCA
>DAIOWL010000696.1:0-4291 GCA_036758545.1 Streptosporangiaceae bacterium
TGGACGATCTCGCCGGTGGTGGCGGGGAACCAGTCAGACAGCAGCGCCACGCAGGCCCGCGCCGTCGGCTCCGGGTCGGTGATGGTCCAGCCGAGCGGCGCCCGGGCGCCCCACACGTCCTCGAACCGGTCGAAGCCGGGAATGGACTTCGCCGCCATGGTGCGCAGCGGCCCGGCCGCCACCAGGTTCACCCGCACCCCCTTCTCCCCCAGGTCCCGGGCCAGGTACCTGGCGCAGGATTCAAGCCCGGCCTTGGCCACGCCCATCCAGTCGTAGCCGGGCCAGGCCACGCTCGCGTCGAAATCGAGGCCTACCACGGACCCGCCGCCGCCCATCAGCGGCAGCGCCGCCATCGTGACCGCCTTCAGCGAGAACGTGGAGACCTGCACCGCCGTGGCCACATCGGGCCACCTGGTGTGCAGGAAGTTCCCGCCGAGCGCCTCCTCCGGGTTCGCGTACGCGATCGCGTGCAGCACCCCGTCCAGGCCGTCGACATGCTCGGAGACCCGGCCGGCCAGCGAGGCCAGCTGGTCCTCGCTGGTCACGTCCAGTTCGAGCACCGGCGGCGGCGAGGGCAGCCTCCTGGCGATGCGCTCCACCAGGCTGAGCCGCCCGAAGCCGGTCAGCACCACGGTGGCGCCCTCGGCCTGCGCGACCCGCGCGACGTGGAACGCGATCGAGGCGTCCGTGATGACCCCGGTGACCAGGATCCGCTTGCCCGCCAGGATGCCCATCACTGCCTCATTCCCATGGTGATCACTTTGCCCTGCCAGGTGTCATCAGCTAAATGGCCCTCGGCGGTCAGCTTCCGCGCGGCCGGTTGTGGCCTGTCGACAAATAAGTCTTCAGTGCCCCATCCCGAGCCCGCCGTCGACCGGGATGACGGCGCCGGTGATGTAGCCGGCGTCCGGGCCGGCCAGGAAGGCCACCGCCGCGGCGATCTCGGCCGTGGCAGCGTACCGGCCGAGCGGCACCGCGCCGAGGATCGCGGCCTTCCTCTCCTCGGACAGGTTCGCTGTCATGTCGCTGTCCACGAAGCCGGGCGCGATCACGTTGGAGGTGATGCCGCGTGACCCCAGCTCGCGCGCCAGCGACCTGGCCAGGCCGACGAGCCCGGCCTTGGACGAGGCGTAGTTGGCCTGGCCCGCCGAGCCGTACAGGCCCACGACCGAGGAGATGAAGATGAGGCGGCCGCGGCGCATCCGCATCATGCCGCGCACCGCGCGCTTGGCCACCCGGTACGCGCCGGTCAGGTTGGTGTCGAGCACCTCGGCGAAGGCGTCCTCGCTCATCAGCGCGAGCAGCGTGTCGCGGGTCACGCCCGCGTTGGCGACCAGCACCTCGACCGGTCCCTGGTCCGCCTCCACCGCCGCGAAGGCGGCGTCGACGGAAGGCCCGTCGCGCACGTCGCACCGGACCACCGCGAGGCCGTCCACCGGATCGCCCGAGCGGGAGGTCACGGTGACGCTGTCGCCATCGGCCACCAGCCGGCGCGCGATGGCCAGCCCGATGCCCCGGTTCCCGCCGGTCACCAGCACAGAACGGCCCATGGTCACCTCTCCCTTAGGCCACCTGAGGGTACCGTAGCGACCTGCGGGCGATAAGTTGTGGTGTCGTGGATGATCACGCATCGCGGATAGACCAGGAATTCACCGCCCTGCCGCTGCGGGAACTGGCGGACGCGGCCCTCTCCCAGGCCAGCAGCCTCGGCGCCCAGCACGCCGACTTCCGCGCCGAGCGCATCAGGGGCCAGCAGATCAGCCTGTCCGATGGCACCCCGCAGACCTTGTTCGACGCGGACGACACTGGCCTGGCCGTCCGGGTGATCGTCGACGGGACCTGGGGCTTCGCCTCGGCCGTGGACCTCACCGCGGACGCCGCGGCCCAGGCGGCGCGGCAAGCCGTCGAGGTCGCCCGGGTGGCCGCCGCGATGAACACCGAACCGATCGATCTGGCCCCCGAACCCGCCTACGGCGACGTGACCTGGGTGTCGGACTACGACGTCGACCCGTTCACGGTCGGCGTAGCGGACAAGGTGGAGCGGCTGGCACAGTGGAGCCGGGACCTGCTCGCCCACTCCGCCGTCAGTCACGTGGACGCCTCGCTGCAGCAGGTCAGGGAGTGCAAGTTCTACTGCGACGGCGCGACCACGGCCACCCAGCAGCGGGTCCGGCTGCACCCGGCGGTCACCGCGATCGCGGTGACCGACGACGGCAGGTTCGACACCATGCGAACACTGGCGCCTCCCGTCGGCCGGGGCTATGAGTTCCTCACCGGAACCGGCTGGGACTTCGCGAGCGAGCTGGCCCAGCTGCCCGACTTGCTGGCCGCCAAACTGCAGGCCCCCTCGGTCGAAGCGGGCCGCTACGACCTGGTCATCGACCCGTCCAACCTCTGGCTGACCATCCACGAGTCGATCGGGCACGCCACCGAGCTCGACCGGGCCCTGGGTTACGAGGCGGCCTACGCCGGCACCTCGTTCGCCACCCCGGACAAGCTGGGCAGCCTGAAGTACGGCTCGGACGTCATGACCGTCACCGGCGACCGGACCGCCGAGCATGGCCTGGCCAGCGTTGGCTACGACGACGAGGGCGTGGCCGGGCAGTCCTGGGACCTGATCCGCGACGGCGTTCTGGCCGGCTACCAGCTCGACCGGCGGATGGCGGCGCTGCGGGGGTTCGGCCGGTCGAACGGCTGTGCCTTCTCCGACGGGCCGGGCCACATGCCGCTGCAGCGGATGGCCAACGTGTCGCTGCAGCCCGTGGCGGGCGGCCCGTCCACCGCGGACCTCATCGCGGGTGTCGAGGACGGGATCTACATCCTGGGCGACAAGAGCTGGTCGATCGACATGCAGCGGTACAACTTCCAGTTCACCGGCCAGCGCTTCTTCCGGATCAGGAACGGCCGCCTCGACGGCCAGCTGCGCGACGTGGCCTATCAGGCGACCACCACCGACTTCTGGGGCTCGATGGAGGCCGTCGGCGGCCCGCAGACCTACGTGCTCGGCGGCGCGTTCAACTGCGGAAAGGGCCAGCCGGGCCAGGTCGCCCCGGTCAGCCACGGCTGCCCGGCCGTGCTGCTGCGGGGCGTGCGGATACTCAACACAGCGGAAGAAGGAGCGGCATGACCACGGGATGCGGACCTTCCCCGCAGGAAACCGTCGAGCGCGCGCTGGCCGCGGCCAAATCCGACGACTGCGTGGTGATCGCCGAGGAGACCTCCACCGCGAACCTGCGCTGGGCGGGCAACACGCTCACCACCAACGGCGTGGCGGGCTCCCGGCAGCTCACCGTCATCGCCATCGACCGGCGCGGTGCCGGGAATAGGTCGAGCGCCGCCACCGGCGTAGTGTCCCGGGCCGGTGTCCGGCCCGACCAGATCGAGGACGTGGTCCGGGAGGCCGAGCACGCGGCCGCGGAGGCCACGCCCGCCGAGGACGCGGGAGAGCTGATCGGAGCGGGAGAACCAGGCCCGTTCGGGATCAATAATGGCGGACCGGGCTGGGACGGGCACCCTGGCCGGACCGAGATCGGCGTGCTGCGCGACTTCGCCACCGCGCTCGGGCAGACGCTGCGCGCCGCCGAGGGGGCGAGCCGGAAGCTCTACGGGTTCGCCGAGCACCAGCTGCAGAGCACCTTCCTCGGCACCTCGGCCGGGCTGCGGCTGCGGCATGACCAGCCGACCGGCCGGGTCGAGCTGAACGCCAAGTCCGCCGACATGGCGCGGTCGGCCTGGACCGGCGTGTCGACCCGCGACTTCACCGACGTGGACATCGCCGGCCTGGACGCCGGCCTAACCGAGCGATTGGGCTGGGCCGAGCGCACCGTCGCGCTTCCTGCCGGGCGGTACGAGACCCTGCTCCCGCCCACCGCAGTGTCTGACCTGCTCGTCTACATGTACTGGTCGACAGGGGCGAAGGAGGCGGCGGAGGGGCGGACGGTGTTCAGCAAGCCGGGCGGCGGCACCCGCATCGGCGACCGGCTGTCCTCCCAGCCCGTGACGCTGTCCAGCGATCCGCGGGCCGCGGGCCTACAGAGCACTCCGTTCGTGGTCGCGCACGCGTCCGGGCCGGACTCATCGGTCTTCGACAACGGGCTCCCGCTGGGCCCGACCTCCTGGATCCGCGATGGCTCGCTGGCCGCCCTGATCTCTTCCCGGCACTCGGCCGCGATCGCCGGAGTGCCGGTCACCCCCGGCATCGACAACCTGACGTTCGCCACGTCGGCAGCCGGCGCACCGTCGCTGGAGCAGATGATCGCCTCGACCGGGCGCGGGCTGCTGCTCACCTGCC
>DAIOWL010000697.1:0-4288 GCA_036758545.1 Streptosporangiaceae bacterium
CCGACGAAGGTGACCGAGGTGGGCCGGAAGTTACCCGGCACCGGCCCCACCCCCGGCCCGGATGGCACCGCGGAACTCGCCGCCTGACTGCCGTTACCAGAGGTACCAGAGGCGCTGCTACTGACCGAAGGGACGGTAGACCGGCTCTGGGCCCCGACCGGGGCTGCCGCAGGTTTTGGGTTCAGCACCGGCAGGTTGACCACCTGGGGCACGGTCACCGCCGCGGCCACGATCACCGCCGCCGAGCCCGCGGTGATGGCCAGCTTGCGGTACTTGCGGCGCCGCGCCCTGCGCTTGATCAGGTCGAACGTGCCCGGCGGCGGCGGCAGGGGCTCGATCCGCTCGCTCAGCCAGGCGTCCACGTCGTCGTGCCGGTCAGGCATCGCTCTGTCCCAGCAGTATCTTCAGCCGGGCCCGCGCCGCGAACAGGTCCGCCTTGATGGTGCCCTCCGGCCGCCGCAGCAGCGTGGCGACCTCCCGGATCCCGAACCCCCCGTAGTAGTGCAGCAGGAACGGGTCGCGCAGCCGCGGCGGCAGCGAGGCGATGAGGTTGCGCACGTCCACGTCCTCTACCGGGTAGGCCACCTCGTCCCGCGCCGCGCCCGCGGTGACGCTGCGGATGGCCCGCCGCTCCCGTTCGGCCTTGCGCCAGTGGTCGCGGATCAGGTTGGTCGCGATCATATAGAGGTAGCTCTGCGGGCTGTCCACCCTGGTCCACCGGGACAGCAGCCGGACGAACGCCTCCGACGCGATCTCGTGCGCGGTGTCGTCGTCGTCGACCAGTCGCCTGACCCAGCCGGCCAGCTTGGGGTAGACGCCCTTGAACAGCTCTTCAACGGCGTCTGCGTCAACCCCTTGAACCTCGCCAGCGGTGCCCACCGGATCTCCCTTGATGAAGTTCCCGGCAGGTGGGAACGACGCGGTCTGGCGTCCCGCTCGCCCGCCCGGCATGAGGATCATGTCGGGGCCGGTCGGGGTGTCCTGGAGAACACCCGTGTGATACGGCAACCTCTACCACATTCCTGTCCCGGCGAAGCTGCTCGCCGGAGCCTGCTCGTTGCCTACGGCTCTGCTGGGTTCCCTGCTGGTTGTCTGCTGGTCTGCCTGGGGCCTTTCCTCGGCGACTGGCCCGGGCGCGCCCCCGTGACGTCCGGGCCCCGCTGCGCGCGAGACCCAGTCCCGGCCTCGCGCTCTTAAGAGACGACAAAACGCGCTCATTGGTTGCACAGAAATTTCTTTTTTTTCCGAACGGGCCGAGGTGTCCGCCCTCGTCCCGCCCCGCGCGCTTCCCGGGTACGACGCAGCCCTCTCCCGCCTGTGGACTCGCAGCCCCTCCCCCCCTGTACACTCAAAATAGTAGGACGTCCTACTATTTTCCGGGAGGGGACGATGGACGCTCAAGCCGGCCCGGACGCGGGACGCGAGCGCTGGCAGCGCCGCTTCGACCAGGCGGCCAAACGCGACACGGACTTCAGCACGCTGTCCGGGCTCGAGGTCGACCCGGTCTACGGACCGCCGGACGGCGCCGTGATGCCGGACTTCGACCGGATCGGCTGGCCGGGGGAGTTCCCGTTCACCCGGGGCATCCACGCCACCGGCTACCGCGGCAAGCCGTGGACGATCCGCCAGTTCTCCGGGTTCGGCAACGCGCAGCAGACCAACGAGCGGTACAAGATGCTGCTGGCCGCCGGGGGAGCGGGCCTGTCCGTGGCCTTCGACATGCCGACCCTGATGGGGCGCGACTCGGACGACCCCCGTTCGCTCGGCGAGGTGGGGCACTGCGGCGTGGCCATCGACTCGGCCGCTGACATGGACGTCCTGTTCGACGGCATCGACCTGGCCGGCACCACCACCTCGATGACGATCAGCGGCCCGGCCGTGCCGATCTTCTGCATGTACCTGGTGGCCGCCGAGCGCCAGGGCGCGGAGGAGTCCAAGCTGGACGGGACCCTGCAGACCGACATCTTCAAGGAGTACATCGCGCAGAAGGAGTGGCTGTTCGAGCCGAAGCCGCACCTGCGCCTCATCGGCGACCTGATGCAGTACTGCGGCGAGAACATCCCGCGCTACAAGCCGCTGTCGGTGTCCGGCTACCACATCAGGGAGGCGGGCTCGACGGCCGCCCAGGAGCTGGCGTTCACGCTGGCCGACGGGTTCGGCTACGTGGAGCTTGGCCTGTCGCGCGGCCTGGACGTGGATGAGTTCGCGCCCGGCCTGTCGTTCTTCTTCGACGCGCACATCGACTTCTTCGAGGAGATCGCCAAGTTCCGGGCCGCCCGCCGGATCTGGGCGCGCTGGCTGCGCGACGTGTACGGCGCCACGACCGCGCGGGCCCAGTGGCTGCGCTTCCACACCCAGACCGCGGGCGTCTCGCTGACCGCGCCGCAGCCGGACAACAACATCGTCCGCACCGCGGTCGAGGCCCTGGCCGCGGTGCTGGGCGGCACCAACTCGCTGCACACCAACGCCCTGGACGAGGTGCTCGCGCTGCCCGGCGAGGCGGCCGCCGAGACCGCGCTGCGCACCCAGCAGGTGATCATGGAAGAGACCGGCGTGGCGAACGTCTCCGACCCGCTCGGCGGATCCTGGTACGTGGAGGCGCTGACCGACCGTCTCGAGGCCGAGGCGGAGGCGATCTTCGCCCGGATCCGCGAGATGAGCTCCGACGGCTCGATGACCGACGGAATCCTGCAGGGCATCGAGAACGGCTGGTTCACCGGCGAGATCGCCGAGGCCTCGTTCGCCTACCAGCAGAAGCTGGAAAAGGGCGACAAGAAGATCGTGGGCGTGAACGCCCACAACGGCACCGTGGCTCAGCCGCTGGAGATCCTGCGGATCAGCCCCGAGGTCGAGCGCGAGCAGGTCAAGCTGCTCGCCGCCCGCCGCGCCGAACGCGACCAGCGAGCCGTCGACGCGACCCTGTCCGCCCTGGTCGCCGCCGCGCGCACCGACGCGAACCTGGTCCCGCCCATGCTGGACGCCGCCCGCGCCGAAGCCACCCTCGGCGAGATCTGCGGCGCCCTCCGCGACGAATGGGGCGCCTACACCGAACCCGCCTCCTTCTAACCCGCCCCTTCCCCCGTCCCGCACCCACCGCGCCCCGCACCCGTCACACCCACCCCCACCGCGCCCCGCACCCGTCACCCACCACCGCGCCCGCCGCGGCCCGCACCCGTCACCCACCTCCGCACCCGCCGCGGCCCGCACTGCGCCCACCCGTCTCAACCACATCAGCAACATTCGTCATACTGGCCACTAAAATCTCGCCTATGGCTATTAATCGTATATTTATTCGCTGCTCTGGAAATTAACGTGGTGGATTCGGGCTACGTGGTGGATTTGGGGGCCTATAGTGCACCAAATCCACCACGTAGCCCTTTTCCTCCAAGATCTTTTACGAGTCGCGGCTCGTCACGTACCACTCATGCATCACAGCGCCCAGCCGTCACTCCCAAGCTGGCGCAGCGCCCAGCCCGTCACCCAGCCGGGACCACGCCCGAACTCGCCACGCCCGAACTCGTCAGGCCCGAACCCGTCAGGGCGAACCGGGCGAGGCGACCGGAAGCCCGGCATCCCGCGCCGCCGCGAGCAACGGCGCGTCGTAGCTGACGAACGCGGTCAGGTCGCGCTTGACGGCCAGCGCCGAGGCGAGGTGGATGGCGTGGGCCGGGCTCAGGTCCTGAGGCGGCAGCGTGGCCGAATCGTCCAGCACGTCCTGGCTCAGCGCCACCCGCGCGATCCGCTTGATCACCTTGTAGCTGCGCGGTAGCGCGCCGGGTTCGGCCTGCCAGACGGCGCGGGGCACCTCCGCCCGGTGCAGGGCGCTGGACACGAGCGGCTGGCCATCGCGTTCGGCCAGCCAGTGCGCCAGCTCCGCCGACCCGGGTCCGGTCAGGGCCAGCTTGACCAGCGCGGAGGAGTCCAGGTAAATCACGGCTGAGACCCTCGCGATGGATAGGGCTCGAGGTCGCCGACGCCGCCCGGTTCCTCGGCTGGCTCGATGATCCCGGCCGCGATCAGGCGTTCCAGCGGGCTGCCCGGTTCCGTGACCGGGATGAGCTGGGCCACTAGCCGCCCGCGGTTCGTGATGTCCACCGTGTAGCCCTTTTCCGCGAGGTCAACGTACACGCTCGCGTGCTGGCGAAGTTCCCTGATCCCGATGCGGTGCCGGGACCCGGTCCGCCCGGCGGGCTCGGCGCGCGACGCGGGCCGGCCCGGTTCCCTGGTCCGGGCTGCGGCCCGGCTTCCGCCGCCCGCACCCCGGCCGCTCAGGCCGCCCGGTCCGCCC
>DAIOWL010000698.1:0-4284 GCA_036758545.1 Streptosporangiaceae bacterium
CGCGATGGCCGGGATGCCGGTCTCCGCGGCCGGCCCGTTCCTGGCCGCGCTGGAACGGGTCGCCGCAGACGACACCGTGCCCGGGCCGGTCTGGGCGCTGCCCGGCGCTTCCGAGGCCATCGCGGCGCTGGCCGCCGCCGGGATCCGCCAGTCGCTGCTCACCGGGAACGTCAGGCCGCTGGCGGCGCTGAAGCTGCGGCGCGCCGGGCTGGGCGCCGATCTCGACCTGGACGCGGGGGCGTACGGGGACGTGCACGAGGTCAGGGCCGAACTGGTCACGGCGGCCCGGCGGGCCGCCCGCCGGGTCTACGGCCTGGACTTTCCCGGGGAGGCCACCGTCCTGGTCGGTGACACGCCGCTGGACGTGGAGGCCGCGCTGGCCACCGGGGCGCGCGCGGTGGCCGTCGCGACCGGCAGTTACCCCGCGGCTGACCTGGCCGCGGCGGGCGCGCACGTGGTCCTGCCCGACCTGACCGACACCGCCCGGGTGGTCGCCGCCGTTACCGGTTCCCGCCGGGAGGGGGAAGAAGCCCCCGCTCGATAGCGGTGGTCACCGCCGCGGTGCGGCCGGACACCCCCAGCTTGCCGAACGCGCGCAGCAGGTGCGTCTTCACGGTGGCCTCGCTGATGAACAGGGCCTGGCCGATCTCCGCGTTGGTCCGGCCCCGCGCGACCTGGGCCAGCACCTCGGTCTCCCGGGCCGACAGCGACTCGCGCGGCCTGCGCACGTGGCTGATCAGCCGTTCGGCGACCGAGGGAGCGAGCACGGTCTCGCCCCGCGCCGCCGCCCGCACCGCGCCGGCCAGCTCGGCCGGGGTGGCGTCCTTGAGCAGGTACCCGGTCGCGCCCGCCTCGACCGCGCGCAGGATGTCGGCATCGGTCTCGTAGGTGGTCAGGATCAGGACCCGCGCGCCCGGGTCGGCCGCGAGGATGTGCTCGGTCGCCGCCACGCCGTCCCCGCCGGGCATCCGCAGGTCCATCAGGATGACGTCGAACCCGCCCGTTCGGGCCCTGGCGACTGCCTCCGGGCCTGAGGCCGCCTCGCCGGCTACCTCGATGTCGGCCTCGCCAGCCAGCATCCCGCGCAGCCCGGCCCGGACCACGGGATGATCGTCGGCCAGCAGCACGCGGATCATCCGGGCACCTCCGCGCTGACCTCGGTGCCGCGGCCGGGGACGGAGGCCACCTCGACGGTGCCGCCGACCTGGCTCACCCGGTCACGCATGCCCGTGAGGCCGTAGCCGCCGTTGGCGCCGCCCGGGTCGAATCCCTTTCCGTCGTCCGTCACCGTCAGCCGCACCGTGGTGCCGGCGTAGCAGAGCCGGACCCGGACCTGCCGCGCGCCGGCGTGCTTGCGCACGTTGGCTAGCGCCTCCTGGCAGACCCTGAGCAGCACTACTTCGGCCCCGGTGGGCAGCCGGCGCGCGGTCCCGGTTACCTCGGCGTGCGCCTCGATGCCGACCTGGGCCCCGGTCGCGCCGGTGACCCGGCGCACGGTGTCGCCGAGCGTGCCCGCCTCCAGCGTGGCCGGGGTGAGCGCGGTGACCAGGGTCCTGGCCTCGGCCAGGTTCTCGCGCGCGGTGAGCAGCGCCAGGTCGAGGTGGCGGCGGGCGGGGCTGGCGGCGTCGAGGCTGGCCTGGCCGGCCTGGAGCAGGGTGACGATGCTGGTGAACCCCTGAGCCAGGGTGTCGTGGATCTCGCCGGCCAGGCGGTGCCGTTCGGCCTGGACGCCGGCCTCGTGGTGCGCCGCGGCGAGTTCGGCCCGGGTCGCCTCCAGCTGCTCGATGAGCGCGGCCCGGTCCAGGCTCTGCGCGATCACCCGGGCCATCCAGCGGCTGTACACGTACGCGAACGCGATCGCGAACGCCGCGATGCCCAGCGCGGTCAGCGCGCCGGCCAGCCCGGGATTGCGCCACGCGTCCAGCGCCGCGCCGATCACGTTGATGATCACCACGAACACCATGGCGCGGCGTGCGGTCGTCACGTGGAAGCACATCGGCACCAGCCCGAAGGCGAGGACCCAGGCGTTCGCGACCTGACTCTGCGCGACACCGAACAAGACGACGAGCCCGGCCAGGTAGACGATTGCCTTCCTGGTGGCTGGCTGATCCTGCATCATCAGCGGACGGCCGAGGAACAGGTACCACGGCACCATCGCGGCCAGGGCGGCGGTGACGATGATTCGCTGGGACACGTGCAGCGGCGCCGCCTCCACGATCGCCAGGCAGGCGGCGAGGACCACCGCGTAGTAGACGTCCCACCGGGGCTCAGCCACGATCCGGGCGGACGGCTGCGGCTGATCGGGCATCAGCCGCGGGACTGCCAGCGGAACGTCTTCACGCACAGCACCAATCCTGCCGCTATCCAGGCCACCAGGACCAGGGCGGTGAGCCCGTGCTCCCAGCTCCCGGCCGGTTCGAGGGTCTGCGCCTGCTCGGGCAGGAACACCGAGCGCATCCCCTGGGCCATCCACTTCAGCGGGAAGAACGACGCGATGACACGCATCCACGCGGGCACGGCGTTGAACGGCACGTACACCCCGGAGATGAAGTTCAGCACGGTGAACGGGAGCGTGATCACCGGGGTCGCGCTGGCCGCCGACCGCGGCACGCTGCTGGCCGCGATGCCGAGCAGCGAGCAGGCGGCGGTGCCGAGCAGGAACACCCAGGCGAACGTCCACCATTTGCTGGGCTCGGTGGGCAGGCGCAGGTGGTAGAACAGCATGCCGACCGCGATGAGCAGCGCGGTCTCGGCGACCGCGCACACTAGGACCTGGACGACCTTGCCGGCGAAGTACGCCGGCCGCGGCATCGGCGTTCCGAACAGCCGCTTGAGCATGCCGTTCTCGCGTTCGGTGGCGATGGTGATGGCCAGGTACTGGAAGCTGGTGGACATGAGACCGCCGGCGATCATGCCCGCGGTGAACAGCTGGCCCACCGTGACGCCCTGGGCGGCGGCCTGGCTGCCGAAGATCGACCCGAGCAGGACGAGCAGGATCGGCGGCAGCCCGAAGACGAACGCGACCGCCATCTTGTCCCGGAAGAACGTCTTGACCTCGACGCCGCCGCGGGCCATCCCGAGCTGCCACGCGCCGGGCAGGGCGCCTTGGCCGGTTCGTGTTCTCGCTCCGGGCGAGATAGTGCCGTGCGTCATGACTGCTCGTCTCCCCCGGCCGCCGCGATGAGATCCAGGTAGACGTCCTCGAGCGTCGGCCTGGTGACGGTGAGCCCGGGGATCTCGCCGCCGAACTCTCCGGCCAGTTCCGCGATCGTAGCCGTCGGCGTGCCGGTCTCGACGGTGCGGCGCGCTCCGGCGGGCGGGTCCCAGCCGACCCGGGCGGCCGCGCTGGCCCGGCCGCCCAGGGTGTCCGGGTCGCCCTCGGCGACGATGCGGCCGGCCGCGATGACCGCGATCCGGTCCGCCAGCGCTTCCGCCTCGTCCAGGTAGTGCGTGGTCAGCACGATCGTGGTGCCGTCCCCGCGCAGCGTCTTGATCAGCTCCCAGAACTGGCGGCGGGCCTCCGGGTCGAAGCCGGTGGTCGGCTCGTCGAGGAAGAGCAGCTCGGGCCGCCCGACGATGCCCAGCGCAACGTCTAGCCTGCGGGTCTGACCGCCGGACAGCTGGCCGATCCGCGACCCTGCCTTGCCGGTCAGTCCGACCAGGGCGATCGCTTCCTCGGCCCGGCGTGACGCCGGGTAGAACGCGGCGAAGTGCCTGACGATCTCGAGCACGGTGAGCTCCGGCCCGGCGCTGGCCAGCTGCAGGACGATGCCGATCCTGGCCCGCCACGCCCGGCCTGCCCGGGCCGGGTCCTCGCCCAGCACGTCGACGGTGCCGTGGTCGCGCCGGCGGAACCCCTCCAGGATCTCCACCGTGGTGGTCTTGCCCGCGCCGTTGGGCCCGAGCAGGGCGAACACCTCGCCGCGGTTGATCTCAAGATCGATGCCGCGGACAGCCGCGACGTCCCGGTAGCTCTTGCGCAGGTCCCTGACCATGACGGCGGCGCCGTTGTTCATGCCACCAGTCTGGGCTCGCCCGCGCGCGGGCGCATCAGCCAGGCCGCTGTCCTCGCTGTCATCCGTTCGGTGGACACAGGCGGGCGGCGGCCAGGGCCCGGGCGGCCCAGTGGGGTGAGTTCCAGCGCCGGGCGACCTGCTCCGCGGCGGCGAAATGCCGGGCCGCCTCCTGCGGGCGGCCGAGGAAGGCGCTGAGCTCACCCAGGGTCTGAGCCACCGGCTGCATGGCCAGCGCCGCCGACGCGGCCCCGGCGAGCAGGCCGGCCAC
>DAIOWL010000699.1:0-4283 GCA_036758545.1 Streptosporangiaceae bacterium
AGGCTAGTGCTTGGTGAGGCGCTCCATGCCGCTGAGGCCAGCGTCGGCGGCGATCTGCCGGAGCCAGCGGGTTGCCTGGGTGGCCCGGTCGTCCGGATCAGGCAGGGACTTCCGCTCCCGCGATGGGGAGTCAGGCTCGCCATAGGCGACGTTGCCGCCCGTTCTGGCGCGGTCTACAGTTATTCGGGCCGAACGGGCACTTGATAGTCATACGGCCCGTGGAGTCCGTACTCGGCAAAACTATCTGGGCCAGCTGGCCGCCCCGAACACGATCGACACCGTGCCGGAGAAGACCCTGCTCGCCTTCGCTGACCATGGAAGCCCCGACGAGCGGCTGGAACCCATCTCAGCGGCCGCCGACGCCGGAGTCGACGCCGACGTCCTCGCCGAACACCTGCAGCGCCACGGCGCGGGCGCGTTCAGCGCGGACTGGGCCGCGCTGCTGACCGCGATCGAGCAGAAGGCACGCAAGCTCAAGCCCGAAGCCAGCCGGTGAGTAAGACCCGGATGGGAAGGCGGCGGCCCCGGAGCACGGTTCTCCGGGCACGTTCTGCTCACCGTGGTCACCCTGTACGCACCGGGCGACCGGGACCATCCCCTCGGCGCGCGGCCAGTGTGACAACCGGCGCAGACGCCAAGGACCTGCTCGGGGTCTCCGACTATGCGAGCGCCGCGCGTGGCACGCTGGCCCGCGCGGGCGTGACACCACGCGATCGTCCCGCCAGGGCCGTTCTGCAGCACTGCCGCAAACCCTCCCCGGCCGCCTCACACCGTGGGCTGGCACGTCACTCGTCGGCGTTGGATGCCAGGCTCTCGGTGAGCGGGATCACGTCGACCACCTGCTCCATCGTCTTGTCTGCGACCTCGCCCCATTTCTTGTACGGATCGCCCTTCGCATGATCTTCGAAGGCCGCCCGGTCCTTATAGGCCTCATAGAGATACACCACGCCGGGTTCGGCCTCCCACACGTCGAATCGCCACGTCCCGGGCTCACTCGCCTTGGCCACCTTGGCGTCCCAGCGCAAGTACTCAAGCAACTCCGATCGCTTCCCGGGTTTGACCACGATCCTCGTGAGCATTCCGTACATAAGACCCCTCCAGGCTCCACCGTGTGCTGACCCACTCACGATTGTCGCCCCCGACCAGGTGACCTGCTGTCACCGATCCAGACGATTCACCGCCGGGATCACCGGGACCATGTGCTGCCAGGTCACCCTGTCAGGGGCGAGGCCGGGCGGTGGCTGGGCACCGGCCCTGACCCAGGTCAGCGCGTATTCAGGGCGGGAACTGCTTGAACGTGCCGGGCCCGAAGTAGCCCACATCGTGAACCTGGTGGCGATGCAGCAGCGCCGCGATGCGGTCACGGGCGGCCGGGCGCGCCGGACAGCTCGCCGTGCCCGAGCGCCTCGTCGTAGATCGCCAGGGTGTTCTCGTCGTAGCCGATCTGCTGGAAGGCTCGCGAAATGCGGGCGCGCAGACCGTGGTAGCGGCCATGCGCATCCAGGATGCGCGCGCCCTGCTCACCGCACAGGATTTCCACCGCCGAGACGTCGACCCCGGCCGATGCCAGTTCTCGGGATAGAGCCGGGATCTCCGACTGCCCGGGCAGCAGGCCCACCACGTGGTAGGTGGGCCGGTGATAGAAGTGATCGACGTTGATCTGGGGCTCGTTCACGTCGCTGCTCCGGGTCGAGACGTCACCGGACATAAGCCCAACGGTACCCGCGCGCCATCCGGGCCCGCCGCGCGCGTCCGCCGCGCCGCGGGCCAGCGTGGCCGCATCGCCGCCCTCGGTCACCACCTCCGCCGCGTGGTGCCCGGCGTCCCGGTATGCAGTTCGCGGCCCCGGTCACGCCCGGCTCAATGCCAGCTGCGCCAGTTGACCGCCCCCGGCTGAGAACCGGCGGTCACTTCGCCCTTCTCTGCGGCGAAGGCGGCCAGCACCTCCTGCTTCTCGCGCTCGGGCACGTTGAAGTCATCCAGGGCGTTGGCCAGTTCCGCGGCGACTTCGTCGAACACCTCCGGTGCGATCTTGAGGTCGAAATGCGCGTCGCGCATCTCTTTTCCGGTGTACAGGAATGGCCCCCCCGCCTTCATGGCCAGCCACAAGGTTCTGCCGAACTTCAGGCCCGGCATCCGGGTGTGGTAGGTCTCCGTGTGCCACTGGTGCAGCTCGGGGTTCGCGTTCACGATCTTCGGGTTCTTCACCCCCCGGTCGCTGAAGTCGTTGACCACGGCCGCGATGTTGAAGATGCCGCCCAGACGCTCGTAAAGAGTCGGCTCACCCATGACTCCGTCCTCCCGCGGGCCACCCCGACTGAGCCGCGGCCTACTCCGCGGCCCGAACCTGGCCGGAAGCGACCCAGCTACCAGACTAAGACGCAACCGCTTTCCCTACCAGCCGTCGGCCTCCCCGCGCAGGCGGAGCCGTTGTTGATCTAGGACGCGGCGGTGTCCCGCTGCTGCCATGGCCATCGCCCGGTTGTCTCGACCTCGAGCGAGAAGCTCAGGAAGGTGCGGATGAGCACGATCGCGGCCAGCACCGCCACACCGGTCAGACTCGGCGAGGCGGCGACAGTACGGACGATGTCACCGGCCACCAGCAGTTCCAGGCCGAGCAGGATGGCCCGGCTCAGCTGCTTGCGAAAACGCCGGTAGATATCACTCTCGCTCCGGGAAAGCCGGACGGCACTGGCCACGAAACCGATCGCCGCGCCGGCCACGATGACCACCACCCCCGCGGCATCGATGGCCATCCCGATCTTGTCGATCACATCGTTGTAAACCATCTCCCGCTCCTCGCTGACCCGTCCGTCCGGCACTCCAGGATGCGCCTCAGGCCGGCCGGCCCAGGGTCGGTCAGGCTCCAAGGTACTTGCTGGCGTCTCCACCGCCTGGCCCGATAAGGGCCCAGCCCGGCCGGGTGGTGGACGCCTGCTACCCCCGGCACCGCCATCAGGAGTTCTTGCGCTTCCTGAAGAAGGTGGCCGCCGCCTGGCCCGGCCAGCAGCTGCACGTGGTCTGCGACAACTACGCCACCCACAACCACCCCGGGGTCAGGGCCTGGCTTGCTCAGAATCCCAGGGTCGCCCTGCACTTCACGCCCACCGGGTGCTCCTGGCTCAACACGGTGGAGATCTTCTTCTCGATCATCACTCGCCAGGCCATCCGCCGCGGCACCTACCGGTCCGTTAAGGACCTCACCGCCCGCATCGGCGAGTTCATCGACGGCTGGAACGAACGGTGCCAGCCGTTTGTGTGGACCAAATCAGCCGACGAACTGCTGGCCAAAGCCAGAAAGAAACTTCCCGCGCGGAGCACTAGGAGGCTTTGGCGAAACCCACATGGCCTGCGGTGATGCCAGGCTGCCGGGAGGGTTGGACCCGGGTTTCCTTGATCTTTACCCCTTGCCAAAACAGGTGCCGGGCGTCTCATCCTCTGGGCCGGGTGTCGGGGGCATGCCCGGCGCCAGAACCAACCGGGAAGGGTGGGCGCTGCGCGCCCTGCCTGGGCTTCGCGCTTCCAGGGTTCCGCCTCCCCGGGGCCAGGTCACGGGGGCAGGCCCAGCCCCGGGTCAGGCGGGGGAACGAATGTTCCCCTGGCTGCCAGGTGAATCCCAGGCGCGGGTGTGACGGCCATGCGCCTATATCCAGGGCCCCGGCCCTGCCGGCTACGAGGCCCACGGTCAACCTCCGGCCACGCCTCGCGCGTGGCATCGCCACTTCCCCCTTCCCGTGGCCCACGCGGCCCGGAGGAAGCCCCGGACCTGGCCCACCACCAAGAGTGGACCATGGGTATGCAACGCCCTAAGCTAGACGGAGGCCTCTGCGCAGCTGCTCAGGCTGCGGGGAAAAGGGACCAAGAGAAATGAGAGGTGAGCGCTATGACCTTTACGAACACGGTCGAAACCTCGATGGTCCAGGCTGTCCCGGCACCGTTTCCCAACACTAAAGGGACTGTCACAATCCAGGTTTTGAACAGTGACCAGTCTTTGGGTCCCGCAGTGATCGTACTGAGAATGGAGCCAGGAAGCGAGATTGCAAGACACCTGCACGAGGAGACAACGGAGACGTCGTACGTCCTCGAGGGTGTTTTCATAAACGAAGGCATCTCATATCCACCAGGCTCGGAGTGGAATATCAAGCCGAACACTCCTCACGGTCCCCACACGACGGAGGGTGGCTGCACCGTCCTGGTTACGTTCAGCTATCCGTCCACGCTCGAAGATTTCAAATTGGCCTAGCGGGGTCAGCCCCACCGGAGCCGACGTCTGTATGAACAAA
>DAIOWL010000700.1:0-4283 GCA_036758545.1 Streptosporangiaceae bacterium
GGCTGGATCTCCGGCGGCAAGCTGGTCCCGCTCCCGATAAAGGCGAAGGCCAGGCTGATGGCGATTAACTGGTGACATCACGGGTCGGGCGGACGGCGGACATGTGATTCATCGTGCCAGCGCCTGAGGCCGGGCCGCGATCCATTTCCCGGCGGCGGCCGACCGCGATGCACGACCACATTGCGGGTGCGTCAAAGTGAGGCAGGGCGGGAACCGGGTCCGTTCGGTATCTGGGGTAGGCCTGAACTCGTGACCACGAGCATCGCCAAGTTCATGCGGGACCTGGAACAGGCCTGGGATACCCACCAGCAGGCCCTGCTCCGACGCCGCGACCTCGCCGCCGCCCTCGCCTCGCTGGCCGCCGAACCCGCCGTAACGCACATCCCGGCCATGACCGGCGCGACCGGACGTCAGGCCGTCGAGCACTTCTACGCCGACCAGGTCCTCCCGCACCTGCCCGACGACCTGGAACTGCGCAGGATCTCCCGGACCGTGGACCGGTGGCGGCTGGTGGACGAGACGACGGTGTCGTTCACCCACGACCGCGAGCTGCCCTGGCTGCTGCCCGGGGCCGAGCCGACCTTCCGGCGGGCCGAGGTGCTGGCCATCGCCGTCGTCGGCTTCGACCGCACCCGGATCCGGTCCCAGCGCGTGCTCTGGGATCACGCCACCCTGGCCGCGCAGCTGGGCCTCGGAACAGCTACTGCCCCAGCAGCCACCGGCCCGGCGCGATGAGCTTGCGGGCCGCGGCCGGCCCCCACGAACCCGGCGCGTAGTACGCGACCCGCGGTGGGTGCGTCAGCAGCGGCGTAACCGTCTTCCACGCCGCGGCCAGCCCGTCCGGGCGGGTGAACAGCGAGCGGTCGCCGGTCAGGGCGTCGTGGATCAGCCGGACGTAAGCCGGCAGCGGGTCCGCCTTGTCCAGGCCGGACAGCGGGAGCGACGCCACGCCATGGTCCAGGTCGAAACCGGGCCCGGGCTTCTTGGCCATCAGGGACAGGTCGATCTCGCCGTCGCCGGCCAGCGAGAACGACAGCACGTTGGCTTCGCTGGGCAACTGCCCGGCCAGCGGTCCGGGCGGATCGCGCAGGATCAGGCTGACCCGCTGCCTGGTTTCCGCCAGCCGCTTACCGGTGCGCAGGTAGAACGGCACGCCGCGCCAGCGCGGATTGTCGATCCACAGCCGCGCCGCCACGTACGTGTTCTGGGCGGACTTGGCCGCCACCCCGGGCACCTTGCGGTAGCCGGTGAACTGGCCGAGCACCACCTCGGCCGGGTCGAGCCGCCGGAACGATTTGATCACCTTCTCCCGGGCGGCCTGCAGGTCCAGCGCGCCCAGGCTGGCCGGCGGTTCCATCGCCACCTCGGCGGCCACCTGGAACAGGTGCGTGACGAGCATGTCGAGCACCACGCCGGTCGCGTCGTAGAACACCGAACGGTCGGTGATACCGAGCTTCTCCGGCACGTCGATCTGGACCGACTCGACGTGCTGGCGGTTCCACATCGCGTCGAACAGGCCGTTGGCGAAACGCAGCGTGTGCAGGTCCTGGGTGGCCTCCTTGCCCAGGAAGTGGTCGATCCGGTAGACCTGCTGCTCGTCCAGGACCGAGTGGACGACGCGGTCCAGCCGGCGGAACGACTCCGGTGACGTGCCGAACGGCTTCTCGTACACCACCCTGGCGTTGGCGGCCAGCCCGTGCTGGCCGAGCGCCCTGGTCAGTTCCTCGAACGCCACCGGCGGCACCGCCAGGTAGTGCACGAGCTGCGGGTCGCCGCCCAGCGCCTCGCGCGCCTTGGCCAGGTCGTCAAGCAGGCTGCCGGGGCTGTCGGTGCTGAAGCCGCCGCCGGCGAAGAACACCCGCTCGGCGAACGCCTTCCACTCCTTCTTGGCCGGCTTCTCGGCGAACTCGGTGAGTGCGTCCCGCACGTGCTTGCGGAAGTCCTCATGCGCGACGTCGCCACGGCCGTTGCCGACCAGCAGCCACTGCTTCGGCAGCAGGCCTTCCTGGGCGAGCCGGTAGAAGGCCGGCAGGACCAGCCGCTTGGCCAGGTCGCCGGTCGCGCCGAACAGGATAAAGACCGTCGGCCCCAGTTCGGGGTTGCTCTTCTTCGTGGCTGGCATGCATGCCAACCTAACTGACCGCCCTGGCGGGGGCCGGTCTAGGGTGGGGACGACGCCAGATCGAAGACGCTGAAGATCGAGACGGATGAGGAGAATCCATGCCAACTCGCACCGCACGCACTGGCTGGACCGGAACCCTGGAGCAGGGCGTGGGCAAGGTCGAGCTGACGAGTTCCAAGCTCGCCACGTTCGAGGTGACCTTCCCCAGGCGGGCCGCTGAGGACGCCGGGGGATTTACCAGCCCGGAGGAGCTCATCGCGGCCGCCCACTCGTCCTGCTACGCCATGCAGCTGTCCGCGCTGGTCGCCCAGGCCGGCGGCACCCCGCAGGCGCTGGACGTGCAGGCCGACGTGTCGCTCGGCCCGGACCCGGCCGGCGGCTTCAGGCTCACCGGCATCAAGCTCACCGTCCGCGGCGAGGTGGACGGCCTGAACGCGGAGCAGTTCGCCCAGGCTGCGCAGGCGGCCAAGGAAGGCTGCCCGGTCAGCAAGGCGCTCACCGGCGTGGACATCACGCTGGACGCTGCCCTTGAGGAGTAGAGCCCTCGAGGGGTAACAGGGCCAGGCCGCCGTCGACCGGGACGACCGCCCCGGTCATGGCGCTGCCGCCGTCCCCGGCCAGGAACGCGATGACCGCGGCCACCTCGGCCGGGGACACCAGCCGGCCCAGTGGCTGCTGGGCCGCGAAGGCCCCGGCCGCGGGCAGGCCGTAGAGCCGGGCGCTCTCGTCCAGCATCGGGGTCTGCGTCGAGCCCGGGCTGACCGCGTTCACCGTGATGCCGGTGCCGCCGAGTTCGGCGGCCAGCGCGCGGACGAACCCGGTCACCCCGGCCTTGGCCGCGCAGTACGCGGCGAGCATCGGCAGGCCGCGGGTGGCGGCGGCCGAGGCGACGGCGACGAACCGGCCGCGGCGCGGCTCCGGGCGGCGGAGCAGAGCCGGCACGGCCACCCGGGCCAAGTTCAGCACGCCGCCGAGATCGACGTCGAGCACCGCCCGTTCCTGTGCGGGCGGGACCTGCCGGGCCGGAACCCCGCCGGCGATGACGCCCGCGGCCGCGATCGCCACGTCCAGGCCGCCCCAGCGCTCCCCGGCCAGCCGCACCGCCGCAGCCAGCGCGTCTGGGTCCCGCACATCGGCCTCGACCGCCACCGCCTCGGGAACCGCCGCGACCACCTGGTCCAGTTCGGCCCGCGATCCCAGCGGGTACGGCAGCGCCGGGTCGTCGGCGCACCGGTCCACCGCGACCACCCGCCAGCCGTCCGCGGCCAGCGCCGCGACCGTGGCCGCGCCGATGCCCCGCGCCGCGCCCGTGACGAGCGCGACCCGGCCGGTCACGGCGACGGACAAATCGGGCTCCCTTGGTTAATAGGCGAAGATCGCGCCCAGGGCGGGGGCGACATCGGTGTACCCGCCGATCCGGCGCAGCCGTCCGTGGCCGAGGCGGGCCAGCTCGCGAGCGAGTTCGGCGTCCTGCTCGCCCGAGGTGTCGAGCAGCACGTCCAGCCGCGGCAGCCGGGCCGCGAACGGCCGCGGGTCCGGACCTGCGTTGTGCACGCAGTCTGACAGCAGCACCGCCCGCGCGTCGCGGGCCGGCACCCGGGCCAGCTCGCGCGCTGCCACCTGCAACGGCCAGGCGATGTTGGTCAGCCCCTTAGCCGGGATACGCAGCATCGTATCGAGCAGCGCCTGCGGCGGCACGTGCTGGCCCAGCCGGCTCAGCACGGCCGCGTCGGACCAGAACGCGATCACCGCGAGGTCGTCCCGGCTCAGCTCGGCGGCCAGCGCGCCGACGGTGGCGGCGGCGGTGCGGACCCGCTCGCCCCGCATCGAGCCGGACACGTCGACCAGCAGCAGCACGCTGCGCCTGGTCCTGACCCGCTCCCGGACGATGATGTCGTCCTCGTCCGGCAGCGGGTGCTCCACCAGCTGCGCCACGGTCCGGTCCAGGTCGATGTCGTCCGAGCCGCCCCGGTACCGCAGGCTGGCCAGCTCGCCCGCGCCGCGCCGCGCGGTGACGTCCCGGCGCGGCCGGGGCACCGCGAGCCGGGCGGCGATCTGCCGGGCGCGGCGCAGCGCCTCCGGGTCGGGCCCCTCGCCGTCACCGATGGCGGAGAGCCCGGCCCGTTCGGTAGTCATGGCGGGGCCGCCGCTGCCGGACCGC
>DAIOWL010000701.1:0-1565 GCA_036758545.1 Streptosporangiaceae bacterium
GCTGGCGGCCCTGTTCCGGGTGGTGCGCTACGACTGCCGCGGGTTCGGCGCCTCCGGGCCGTTCGATCCCGGCGTCCCGTACACCCACGCCGGCGACCTCGTCGCGCTCCTGGACCACCTGGGCATCGGCGACGCGGTGCTGGCCGGCCTGTCGTTCGGCGGCCGGGTGGCGCTGCAGGCCGCGCTGGCCGCCCCGGACCGGGTCCGCGGGCTGGCCCTGCTGGACGCGGTGCTGGACGGCGTGCCCTGGGACCCAGAGTCGGCCTGGGCGCTGGACGAGGTCACCCGGCGGGTCCAGGCGGGCGGGGTGCGGGCGGGCCGCGAAGCCTGGCTGGCCCACCCGCTGTTCGCCGCCGCGCGCAAGCGGCCCGACCTGGCCGCCGCGCTGGCCGCCATGGTGGCGGGCTACCCCGGCCAGCACTGGCTGGGCCAGGACCCGCACCGGGAGACCCGGCAGCCCATCGACGTATTGGAGGGCATCGCCGTACCGGTGCTCGTCGCCGTGGGAGAGCGGGACGTGCCCGGCTTCCGCGAGATGTCCGCCGTGCTGGCCCGGCGCATCCCCGGTGCCGCCTACCACGTCGTCGCGGACGCCGGCCACATGGTCACCATGGAGCAGCCGGCGGCCGTCAACAACCTGCTGATCAGCCTGACCCAGGAGGCGTCGTGGACCCGGTGAAGGTCGCGGCCGTGCAGGCCGCCCCGGTGCTGCTCGATCGCGACGAGACGATCGCCAAGGTGGTGGCTCTGGCGGAAAAGGCCGCCACCGAGGGTGCCCGCCTGGTCGCGTTCCCCGAGGCCTTCGTGCCCGGCTATCCGGACTGGGTGTGGCGGACCCGGCCGTGGGACGCCGACGCCACCGCCCTGTACGCCCGCCTGTTCGACCAGGCGGTCGTGGTCGGCTCCCCGGCCACCGACCTGCTCGCCGAGACGGCGGCCAGGCTCGGGATCTGGCTGTCCGTGGGCGTGGACGAGCGCGACGAGCGGGACTCCACCATCTACAACACCCTGCTGCACTTCGCCCCGGACGGGACGCTGGCGGCCCGGCACCGCAAGCTCATGCCCACCGGCGGCGAACGCCTGGTGTGGGGGACGGGCGACGGATCGACCCTGCAGGTCGTCGACACCGGATTCGGCAGGCTCGGCGGGCTGATCTGCTGGGAGAACTACATGCCCCTGGCCCGGGCCGCCCTGTACGCCCAGGGCATCGACGTCTACCTGGCGCCTACCTGGGACAACTCCGAGGTCTGGGTGCCGACCCTGCGGCACATCGCCCGCGAGGGCCGCACCTACGTGATCGGCGTCACCTCCTGCATCAGCGCCGCCGACCTGCCCGCGGACCTGCCCGGCCGCGACAGCCTGTACGGCGACGGCGGTGACTGGCTGTCCCGCGGCAACACCGTCATCGTCGGCCCGGAAGGGGACATACTGGCGGGCCCGCTGACCGGCGAGGAAGGCGTGCTCTACGCCGAGATCGACACGACCCGGGCCCGGATCAGCCGCCAGCAGTTCGATCCGGTCGGCCACTACAGCCGCAGCGACGTCTTCCGCCTGATCGTCGACAC
>DAIOWL010000701.1:1665-4277 GCA_036758545.1 Streptosporangiaceae bacterium
CCTGCACGACCCCGCGGTGCGGGTGGTCGAGGTCGACGTGAGCAGGCGCGCGCACGACGAGTGGCATATCGAGGGTGCCGTGCTGTGGGACGTCTACCGTGACCTGAAGGACGCCGACTACCGGCTCATCGGGACCGCGGCGACGATGAGCCTGCTGGCCAGGTCCGGCATCGGACCCCGCTCCGTTGTGGTGTTCCACGGCTACGCGCCCGCCCTCGGCTTCTGGCTGATGAAGCTCCACCGCCACCAGGACGTACGCATCCTCGACTGCTCGCGGGACGCCTGGCGGGACGAGGGCCACCCGGTGAGCAGCCGGCCGTCCGAGCCCGCCGCGGCCGGTTACGTCCTGCCCGCACCAGACCCGCGGCTGCAGGCCGGCCACGCGGCGGTGCGCGACGCGATCGACCGTCCCGGCCGCACGCTGCTGGACGTGCGGTCGCGAGAGGAGTACCGGGGCGAGCGGTTCTGGCCCTCCGGAGGCCTTGAGCCCGGCGGGCGGGCCGGCCATGTCCCTTCCGCGGTCCACCAGCCGATCGACGGCCTGTACGACGAGCGGGGGGCGTTCCGCGACGCCGCCGCCCTGCGCGGTGTCTTGTCCGCCGTCGATCTCGACAGCGCAGACGAGCTGATCACCTACTGCACGATCGGCGGCCGCGCCTGCACCGCCTGGTTCGTCCTGACCTACCTGCTCGGCCGTGAGAGCGTCCGGGTCTACGACGGCTCATGGGCCGAATGGGGCCGGATGCCCGATGCCCCGGTGGAGCAGGCCTGATCGCGTAGTTGACATGAGCGTCCCGTGAGTGGCAAGTTCATGCCGGCGGACAGGGGAGAGGGAAGCTCATGGGCACTGGCAAGATCAGCACGGGCACGCCGACGCGGCTCCGGTCCTTCGATCCCGTCCAGCTCGCCGACCTGGAGTATCGCGCGTGGGTGGGGTACTACTTGCGTAAATGGCCGCAGGTCCTGCGCGCCTCGATCGGGCTGGTCCGGCTGGGCTTCGGCATGGACTGGTTCCGCACGCTGCACGGCGCCTGGCTGGTGCTGCGCGCCAACCAGTTGTGGGCGCCGTATCCCGACAACCACCCCAAGCGCGCCCGGGCCTGCATGCGCCGGTTCTATGCCCTGGTGCGGCTCACCTACGGCGAGCCGTCCAACCCGGCCAAGGCGGCCGAACTCGAGGTCGACTGGTGGCGGGTGCACCGGGAGATCCAGCACGAGCCCGGCCGCACCCCGGACGAGCTGGTCGAATCGCTCGTCCGGCTCTACTGCTTCCTCTACGGCGAGCCGGAAGACACGGTCCGGCCCGCCGCGGTCCACCGGGCCAAGGCGATGGAGCTGTCCGACCAGTGGGTCGCCGACGGCTGCCAGCCCGACAGCGACCTGCTGCCGCTCGAGCATGCCGCACTGGTCCGGGCCTACGCCGCCCTCCTCGCCGCCGTTCACCACTGACCGGCCAGCAGCCGGGTCAAGGTGGCCGCGACCCAGGTCTCGTAGGCGTCCAGATCCCATCCGAGCATGCGGGTGACCAGCAGGTAGGTCTCGGCGGCAACCAGCACGGTGGTGGTATCGATGAGCCAGGTCACGTCGATGCCCGGGGGCAGCAGCCCGTCGTCGGCCAGTTTGGTGCAGAACACCTCCTGCGCGTGCCGGGATTGCTCGCGGCCTTCCTGCCATGCCGCCGCGATCAGCGGCTCGACCGCAGCGGCCTGCTGGGCCACGGCGAACAGCGCCCCGGTGCGCTCCATGATCTGGCGCCCTGCCGCCGCCCCGGCGGCGATCCGTCCGGCCAGGGTCGGGGCGGTCATGGCCTCGATCATCCAGTCCCGGCCCAGCACGTCCACTGGCTCGGTGTCGCCCACGATGGCCACGTCGACCACCCGCTTGAACAGCGCTGCCTTGGTACCGAACCGCACGTACACGGTGCGCGCCGCCACCCGGGCGCGCCGGGCCACCGCCTCCAGCGTGGTGGCTACATAGCCGTCGGCGAGGAACAGCTCGGTAGCGGCGGCCACGATCCGCTGTTCGGTCAGCGCGGTCTGCGCCTGCCGCAGCGTTGCATCCTCACCAGCGGGGTTGACGTCAGCAGTCATACATTGCAGTATAACTGCAACGAGTAAATCTCAACTGTATTTGGAGGGGGACATGTCAGCCTCGGACGCACCGGTCCTAGCCGGAATCCACCATCTCAAGCTGCCTGTGACCGACCTGACCCGGTCGCTGGAGTGGTACCGCAGCCGCCTGGGTTACCAGGTGCAGGTCGAGTTCGTCGAGCAGGACACGCTGATGGGCTGCGGCCTGGCCCACCCGGCCGGCGGTCCCGACCTCTGCCTGCGGCTCGACCCGGATCGGGCCCGGGCGGCCGCCGGGTTCGACTACTTCGCCATCGGCGTGCCGGACAAGGCCACCATCGACCGTCTGGCCCGCAGGCTGGAGGAGCTCGGCCAAGCCCACGCCGGCGTGCACCGGGCCAGCCTGGGCTGGATCCTGCCCGAGGTGCTCGACCCGGACGGGCATACGCTGCGCTTCTACACCATGGAGCACCACACCGACGTAGCGCCCGGCGAGGTAGCTACGATCCGCGATCCCCGGGAAACTGCCGAACGGCTCGAGCG
>DAIOWL010000702.1:0-4266 GCA_036758545.1 Streptosporangiaceae bacterium
GAGCTGACCATCACCAGCGCACGGAACGGCCCGGGCATTTGAAACGTGTCAAGGCCGCTGCTCCACCAGCGCGCACCTCGTGAGGTCCCGGCGGCCGGCCCGGCCCGTTCGGCGGGCTGGCCTCGGGCGCCCGACTCGCCGGCCCAAAAGCAGGGACCGCCCGCCGTCTGTCGCTTACCGTGCACATCCTGACGGCAGCGTGGGTGGGAGCGGCCTGTGCCAATCCGGCAACCGGCCCATCCCGGCGTCGGGCTATGCCATCGGCCCGTCGCGGTCGCTGTCGGGCAGCGCTTGCACGAGTTGGCGGCGGGAGGTGATGTCGAGCTTGGTGAAGACCTTTCCCAGGTGGTACTGGACGGTGTTCGGGCTGAGGAACAGCCGGGCGGCGATCTGCGGGTTGGACAGGCCTGACCGGGCCAGGCGGGCGATCTGGGCCTCTTGCGCGGTGAGTCCGCCGCGCGGGGGGGCGGCTCGCTTGCGGGCGGTCTCGCCGGTGGCCCGCAGCTCGCGGTAGGCCCGGTCGGCGAACGCCTGCGTGCCGATCGCGTCGAACATATCGTGCGCAGTGCGCAGCTGCACCCGCGCCTCGGCCCGCCGGGCCTCGCGGCGCAGCCATTCGCCGTAAACCAGGTGCGCGCGGGCCAGCTCCAGGCGGACGCGGGTGCGGTCGAGCCGCTCGATCGCCTCGAGGTAAAGCCGCTCGGCGGAATCACGGTCGGCCAGCAGGGCCCGCGAGCGCGCCTGGATCCCGAGCGCCCAGTCGGTGCCGGCCGCGCTGGTGATTTCCGACAGGAACCGCAGGGTGCCGGCTGCGCGTCCGGGCTGCCCGGTCCGGGCGGCCGCTTCGATCAGCTCGACCATCGACCAAGCGGCCAGCCCCAGCTCGTCTGGGTATTCGCTGCCCTGTTCGGCCGCGGCCCGTGCCTGGTCATAGCGGCCTGTGGCGTTGTACAGTACCGCGTTCGCCCAGTTCGTGAGGGTTACCCCGATTCCTTCGCCGCGCAATGCCACTTCCGGACCGGTGGCCCCGATCAGCGCAGAGGCTTCGGTTTCGAGGCCACGCAACGCAGCCAGGCCCAGGGCGCCGTACGGCGCCAGGTTGCTGCCCGTCGCTTCGGTCGCCGCCTGCACCTCATCGGTCAGTGACACCGCGGCAGCCAGCTCGCCGGCGAACAGCAGCATGTAGACGCGTGAGCTGAGGGCCAGGGGAAGCTCACCGAGCGCGCCGATTTGGCGGGCCAGCTCGACGTGGCGCCTGGACAGCGCGTCCCACATGCCGTCATCCCACAGGTGCATGGCCGCGATGCACGCCAGCCACAACCACCGAAGCTCCTCCTCCGCAGACATCTGGTGACCGAAGGCGTCCAGCGCCTGCTGCAGGACCGGCAATCCCTCCGGATACCCCTCAGTGAAGTTGATGGCCAGACCATCCAGGAGAAGATCGGGCGCACGCGGCAGGCCTCGGGGTGGAGGCGCCGAACGCGCCGCGCGTGACACCTCCACCACACCTGCGCCGGGTCCGGCCAGGTGACCGGCGAACATCGCCGCGTTGATCGTGTCCAGGTAGGTCGCGCGGGCTAGGCCGATGTCGACTCGCTCCAGCCGCCTGGCCGCCGCCAGGAGCAGCCGCGGAGCGTCGCTGCCCCGGTTGGAGACGAACGCCAGCTGGGCGCGCACCAGGTCAACGCAGGCCTGCTGGAACTCATCCAGCGGCCCCGCCGCCGCGATGGCGAGCAGTTCGGCGGCCGCATCGAATGCGCCGGCCTGCAGGCTCGCCTGCGCGGCCGCCAGGGCGCGCTCGGATCGGCGGGCGGACTCGGCCGTCAGCTCGACCGCGCGCTGCAAGAACGCCGCCGCCGCGGCCATCCCGCCGCGGGCCTGGGCCCGGCCCGCAGACCGCTCCAGCTCCGCGGCTACCTCCTCATCGGGGCCTGGCGTAGCCGCTGCCAGGTACCACGCCCGCCGGTCCGGGTCACGGTCACGATCGGTCACCTCGGCCAGCGCCCGGTGCGCCGCCCGCCGCTCCTCAAGCGACGCCGCCGAGTACACAGCCGACCGCACCAGCGGATGCCGGAACCGCACCCGTGTACCGGCCTGTAGCAGTCCGTCCGCCTGGGCCGCCGCCGTAGCCGTGGCCGGGATGCCGAGCTGCCCGGCCGCCTGCCAGATCAGCACCGGGTCCCCGGTCGGCTCGGCCGCTGCGACCAGCAGCAGCGACCGCGTGTCGGGCGGGAGCGCCTCCAGCCGCTGCTGAAACCCTTGCTCAATCCGGGCAGATAGCGCGCCGGCCAGCCCGAGCCCGCCTGCCAGCTGGGCCGGGCTCAGCCCGCGCGGCAGCTCCAGCAGCGCCAGCGGGTTGCCTGCCGTCTCGGCCACGATCCGGTCCCGGACCTGCTCATCGAGCCGGAACCGGACCGTCGAGTGCAAAAGCGTGCGGGCGTCCTGGTCCGGCAGGCCTCGCACCTGCAGGTTCGCCAGCCCTTCGAACTGTTCGCCCGGCTCGCGGGCGGCGAAGATCAGCCCCACCGGCTCGGCCAGCAGCCGCCGTGCTGCGAACGTCAGCACCTGGGCCGAGGCCCGGTCCAGCCACTGCGCATCATCGACCACGCACAGCAGCGGCCGGTCCTCCGCCGCCTCGGACAGCAAGGTCAGCACGGCCAGGCCGACCAGGAACCGGTCTGGCGCCGCTCCTGCGCGCAGCCCGAACGCGATTCCCAGCGCGTCCCGCTGCGGACCCTGCAGGTCCTCCAGCCGGCCCAGCAGCGGCGCGCACAGCTGGTGCACGCCGGCGAACGCCAGCTCCATTTCCCATTCCACCCCCGCGGCCCGGGCCACCCGCATGTCCGCCGCCGCCCCGGCCAGGTACTCCAGCAGCGCCGACTTGCCCACCCCCGCCTCACCCCGCACCACCAGCGCCCGCCCGCGCCCGGATCGCAGATCCCCCAGCAGGCCATCGAGCGCCGCGCGCTCTGCCTCGCGGTCCAACAGCTCCGGCGTCGGTTCGAATCGCATCCGCATGCCCACCTCCGCCCACAGGTTCGGCATCAGCCCGCCGGGCGGGCACGGCTAAGCCGGCAGGCGTCGGGCGCTCCCCCTGATGCCCGCTTCCAGACACCCGGGCAGGCCACGGCGCGACGGTACGGCGACTGCCATCTCCAGCCAACTGACTGGCCAGCAGGCCTGTCAAGAGGAATGGTCCCGGTTCGTGCCTATGGCGGAGCAGGTCGCCCCTGACACAGGCCACCGCCCGATCCATGGTCGTAACCGCATGGGGCGGTGCCCGCAACGCCATGTCGAGACGCCGGGCACCCGCCGCCATACGCTCTCAGCGCCTCCACCGCCGTAAGTACGCACTGAGCCCACCCGAGGGTGTTCCTCGACGAAGGGTCATTCGGATGACGGTGTAGACCGCCTCCAGTCGGCGCTGCTTGCCGCCCACTGATCTCGACATTCGGCTTTGCCATCCCCGCGAGCGGGGGGCGGCGCGCGCTGGCCGCCGTCGCCGCGCGGCGAACTCGTGGTCGTGATCGGCTTGGCGGTCTGGCTGGTCCCGATCCAGCGGCGGCTGGCGGCCTCAGGCCGGACCGCAGGTACCCGCGCAGACGCCGGGCGACTGCGGGGCCCAGTGGCTTCGGGGCGCTCTGACCCCACCGTCGCCGCGCTGGCCTTCTGCTCCTGGCCATCGCCACCACCCTCGTCTGAGGACGGCTGAACGCCTCTCACTGGCAGTTGCATGGCGCTGACTCGTCAGGCGAGCCGGTCTTCAAGCCGAACGGCCAGCGGAGCACGATGCCTACGTGCAGGATGATGCCGGCTCCGGCGTAGCTGAGCGCGGCGGTGGTGATCCACTCGTCCGGTTGGCCCTGGTCCATTGCACGCCGTCGGCGTAGGAGACCAGGGCGCGGTCGAGCCCGAGCGCGACTAGGGCGGTGAGGGCGAGGGTCAGGGCCCGGCTGGCGATGTTGCCGCTCATCCACTCGGCGATCTCGGCGTCGTCGCCGGCGTGGCCTTCCTCCAGCAGTGCCACCGCGGACATGATCTGGCCTAGGGTGCAGTACCCGCGCTGGAACGCGTCGCGTTCGATGAACGACGCCTGTATGGGATGCAGCCCGCTGCCGTCGGACGGGCCCTGGATCGTGGTGACCTGGTGGCACTATGGCCAGTGCGCTGGCCGGGGAGTAGCGTCGGTGCTGTGCAGGTACCCGCTGATCTTCCGGGGCGGGAACGGTGGCGGGGCTGACTGGCCGCCACGTCGAGTGCGGCGTG
>DAIOWL010000703.1:0-4257 GCA_036758545.1 Streptosporangiaceae bacterium
CGTTTGAACGCGGTGGATCCTGGGTTTCATGACGTTCCAGCTGACCCGGCGCACCTGGACCCGGCTGGCGTTAATGGGTGGCCGGCCGGGACGGGATGTGCCACAGTCGCGTGGCATGGAGGCGGACGATGCGGCCCTGCGGGCGCACTACGAGCTGGGCATGGAGCGGGAGCGGCTGAGCGACGGGCGCGGGGATCTGGAGTTCACGCGGACCACCGAGATCGTGCTGCGCCGGCTGCCGGCGGCGCCCGCTGTGGTCGCGGACATCGGCGGGGGGCCGGGACGGTACGCGCTGTGGCTGGCATCGCTCGGGTACCAGGTCGAGCACCGGGACCTGATGCCGCTGCACGTCGAGCAGCTCAGGACGGAAGTGGCCGGGGTGGCGGGGATTCGCACCGCGGTCGGCGACGCACGGGACGTCGACCTGCCCGACGCCTCGGTGGACGCCGTCCTGCTGCTCGGGCCGCTCTACCATCTGCTCGACCGGGCCGAACGGGTCCGGGCGCTGCGGGAGTGCGCGCGGATCGTCCGGCCGGGCGGGGCGGTGTTCGCCGCGGTGATCTCGCGGTGGGCGGTGCGGATCGACGGCACGCTGCGGGAGCGGATCTACCTCAAGTACCCGGCGGTGCCCGATCTCATGGACGAGATAGACCGCACCGGGATACTGCCGCCGCTGGGCGAAGGGGCGTTCACCGCCTTCTGCCACCGGCCCGGCGAGTTGCGAGACGAGATGACCGAAGCCGGGCTGGAGGTCACGGACCTGGTCAGCGTCGAGGGACCGGCATTCATACTCGGCGACCTGGACGCGCGGATGGCCGATCCGGTCGACCGGACCATGACGCTGCAGGCGGCACGCGCCATCGAGCGGGTACCCGAACTGATCGGGTTCGGGCCGCATCTCATCGCCACCGGGATCCGCTCGTAAGCCTGCCCCGGTCTGCTCGCCGAGGATCGGCGTGTCATGGTGGGACCAGACATCGCAGCGCCGGGGAGATGACACGATTATGCCCGCTCACGCGCCGAACCCGCCGGCTCAGCAACGACCCACCGGGCAGGTCAACGACCTGCTCCCGCTCGGCGACTGGGTCCGGCACCACTCGCTCCGCAGCTGGCCCGTGCTGCTGTTCCTGGCGCTGATCTGCGTTCCGTCGATCGCGCTGGTCATCTTGGGCTCGAACCCGAGTGCCAGCACGTTCGACCACGTGGCCTGGATCTTCGCCGCCTACTTCGCGGTGGCCTGGCTGCTGCTGCTCGGCGTCATCATCCGGCCGGAACACGTGACCAGGACGATGCTGGGCGTGGTCACGGCGATAGCGCTGGTGACGCAGGTGCCGCTGGCGATCGCGCTGGAGACCGCGCTGCATAGCGGCACCGCGGCCCTAAGCCAGAGCATCTTCACCATCGGCATACCCGAGGAGCTCGCCAAGGCTGTGCCGGTGCTGGTGGTCGGGCTGATCTACCGGCGCACACACGGCCTCATGCCCCGGGACTACCTGTTCCTCGGCGCGGTCAGCGGGCTGGTGTTCGGCGCGAGCGAGGTCGTGCACTACTTCACGGTCAACGGAATCGAGCAGTTCTTCCAGACCGTGAAGTCGGCTATCCCCGCGATCGAGCAGATGCTCAGCAGCGGGCAGTCCGCGTCGACCTCGGTATTCGAGGTGCTGATCGGCCCGGTGCTGTACTTCATTCTCAACTTCGTCTGGCGCTTCGTCACCGACCCGGTCACCCATGCCTGCTGGGCCGGCCTGACCGGCTACTTCATCGGGCTGGCGGTAACCGGACGGCACAAGTGGTACGTGGTCGTCTGGATCGGGCTGATCGCCGCCGCCGTCCTGCACGGGCTGAACGACTGGGACCGGATAAACGGCCAGCCGGCGTGGATCCTGGTCTCCCTGGTCAGCGGCATCTTGTTCCTCGGCTACGCGAAGGTCGGATCCCGCGGCGACCCGCACGTTCCCGAGGGCTGGTCGGCCTTCGGGGCGCACCCGGCGCACGATGGCCAGCCCGCCCGAACAAAGCCCTGGTGGGTGCATTAATCACCCGCGGGAAGCTGGGCAGTACCCGGAGCCTGCTGAAGGATTACCGGGTGGGACGCCTCCCGGCCCGCCGGATCCGCAGGGCGCCGAGCAGAAGGGCGACGAGGAACACGACGATGCCGATGATCAGCAAGTACAGCAGGCCCTTGACGACGACGCCCACGATGCCCAGCGCGATCGCCGCGATCACCAGGAGCAGGAAAAAGGCGATCATCCGATCCTCCGCACAGTTGCGTTGCTCAGCGGCGGCCTAGCCGCCGCTCGCCGGAGGCGCCCGGCTGGTACGTCAGGCCGTAGTGCTTGAAGACGGCCTCTTCCTCGGCCGCGGGCAGCTCCCCGTCGGTGTCGATCGAGGGGGCATCCTTCACCTGCTTCTTGTCGTAGGCGACCTTGAGGTACCCGGGACCCACGGTCGCACGGTCAAGAGGCACGAATACGAGCCGGTGCCGGGTCGGCATGCCGATCTTGACGGTACCGAACGACGGCAGGTCGGTGCCGGTGTCGACGTAGACCGCCTCCAGCTCCCCGATCTTGTTGTTCTGGGCGTCAACCACGTCGTGGCCACGCCATTCCCGGATGTTGGCCGCCTCGAACATGCTGGTCTTCTTCCCGCGCGCAGTATTTGCCTACAGTTCTACCCTTGGACACGAATCGCAGACAAGGTTCGCCGGGAGGGAGCTGTGTTGGCGGTTTTTGTTCTGGTGCATCCCGCCTGGTTGGGGGGCTGGTGCTGGAAGAAGCTTGTTCCCCTGCTCGAGGAACATGGGCACAGCGTACGTACGCCGACGCTCACCGGCCTGGGGAACGCTCCCATCTCGCGCATCCGGGAATCGCCATGGGCACGCACATCGACGATGTCGCCGGCGTGCTTACCTATGACGACCTGCGGGGGGTGATCCTGCCCAGACCGCCGGCCAGGACCCTCATTGGCGCCTTTTCCATGTGGACGGCAGCCATCTGCCGTACATAACGAGCCCGCACGAGCTCGCGCCGATGCTCCTCGAACTCGCCGCCGGCTGAGACGGTCAGATGGCAGGTCGTTCGGCCGCCAGCGTGCTGCGCAGCGCCGGGCTCTGGATCCGGTCGGCCACGGCGACGCCGTTACGGTCCACGTCGGCCAGGGTCGCGCCGGCGGCGAGGAGCATCCGGATGATCTCGAGCTGGAGCTCGCCGGCTCCGGCGGTGCCGCCCGCGCCGGTCGGTGCGACCGCGAGGTGCAGCGGGGTCGAACCCGCCTTGCCGGTGGCCGGGCGCGGGTCAGCGCCGGCTGACAGCAGCGCCGCGACCGCGGCCGGGCTGCGGGCGCGAACCGCGCGGTGCAGGGGTGTCACCCCGCCGCGGTCCGGCAGGTCCACCGTTGCCCCGGCGGAGACCAGCAGCTCGATGATGCGCTGCTGGGCGGCCGGGTTCCAGGTTGACGACAGCGGCCGGGGATCGCACGCGTAGTGCAAGGCCGCCGCGCCGCGCCGGTTGACCGCGTTGACGGGGGTACCGGCGGCGAGCAGCGCGCGGGCGGCGTCGTACCGGAGCCCGGCCGCGGCCAGGTGCAGGGGCGTGTCCCCCCGGTAGAGCCAGTGCATGTCCGTGACGAGGAGGTCCTCGCCCATGCGCTGCGCGGCCGCGGCCGGCGTGATCCGGGACGGGTCGTTCGCCAGGACTGCCTCGAAGATGGGCTCCACGCATCCAGCATGCACGAAGGGTCTGACAATCCGTCAGCGTAGGTAGCGTGTATCGAGCGTTATAGCAACACTTGTCCCCCGGGAGGAAGCGTGGCCGGGTTCCGCAAGATCTTGCGGTCGCCCGCGGGGAGGATCACCAACCAGAAGCTCCTCGTCGCCCTGGTGCTGGTCTTCGGCACCGGCGTGGCCACGGTCGCGATCGGGTCGCCCATCGGGCGGTGGGCGGCCATCGCCCACGGCATCGCCGGGCTGGTAATCCTGCTGCTCGTCCCGTGGAAGAGCCGGGTGGTCCGGGGCGGCCTGCGCCGCGGCCGCGGCACCCGGTGGGTGTCGCTGCTGCTCGCGGCGCTGGTCGTCATCACGTTCGTGGCCGGCCTGGGCTACGCCACCGGGCTGGTGCGCTCGATCGCCGGCCGGCCGGGGCTGTGGGTCCATATCGCCGTCGCGCTCGTCCTGGTGCCCCTGGTCCTATGGCATGTCGTGGCCCGGCGGATCCGGCCGCGCCGGTCGGACCTGTCCCGCCGGACCTTCCTGCGGGCCGG
>DAIOWL010000704.1:0-4257 GCA_036758545.1 Streptosporangiaceae bacterium
TGAGTGACGCTAGACCCCTGATAGGGGGTGTTTCGACACCCATTGACGGGCACGGCCCTCCACGGCCCTCCGCGGCCCGTCTCGGCGTGGCGGGCGTGGCGGGCGTGGCTGCTGAGGTGGCCGTCGACCACGGGAAACTACTGTCCGCAGCCATCGCCTGGATGGGTCACACCTCAATTGACCGGCCAGGACGCCCAGAGCGCGGATGGTTACGATTCGGCAAAGTCTCGGCGTGGATCTTCTCTAAGCGACCAGAAACGCGCAACATCCCTCATATAGCCAGCTACGGCCGAATTCGCCTGCCTGAGGGGGCGAAGGGGGAGGAACGTGCGCAAGCTGATCGTTGTCCTGGCTGCCGTGAGCGTAACAGTGGGTGGGGCCGCGCTGACCCTTCCCGCCGCGGCGGCCACCGCTGCCCCTTCCGCGGCGGCCTCCTCCTCTGCGGCGGTCTCTTCCTCCGCGCGCATCACCTGGGGGAAATGCTCGGATCCGGACCTGGCGAAGGCGAAGGCGCAGTGCGGCTTCCTGAAGGTCCCGCTGGACTACAGGCATCCGAAGGGCGCCAAGATCTCGCTCGCCGTTTCGCGCATCAAGCACACCTCGCCCGCGTCTCAGTACCAGGGCATCATCCTGACGAATCCCGGCGGTCCCGGGGGGTCGGGGCTGAACCTGAACGCATTCCTGATTCCTGTTCTCCAGCAGGAGGGCCTGACCAACGGTGCGGCTGCCGCCAGTGACTACGACTGGATCGGCTTCGACCCGCGCGGTGTGGGATCCAGCAAGCCGGCGTTGAGCTGCCTGCCCAACTACTTCAGCTATGACCGGCCGAATTACATCCCGACCACCGCCGCGCTCGTGCAGACCTGGCTCAAGCGGTCGAAGGCGTACGCGACGGCGTGCGGCAAGAAGAACGGCCGGCTGCTCGCGCATATGACCACGATCGACGCGGCGCGGGACATGGATAGCATCCGCGCCGCGCTCGGCCAGAAGCAGATCACGTACTACGGGTTCTCGTACGGGACGTACCTGGCTCAGGTCTACAGCACCCTGTTCCCGTCACACGTGCGCCGCCTGGTCATGGACAGCAACGTCGACCCGCGCGATGTCTGGTACAAGGCCAACCTCAACCAGGACGTCGCCTTCAACCGGAACATCAAGATCTGGTTCGCGTGGCTCGCCAAGTACCACAACGTCTATCACCTCGGCTCCACCGAGAAGGCGGTGCAGAAGCTCTTCTACCGCGAAGAGGCGCGCCTGCTCAAGCACCCGGCCGGAGGCGTGATCGGCCCGGACGAGTGGGTGGATGTCTTCCTGTACGCGGGCTATTACGAGCAGACCTGGCTCCAGCTGGGCAGCGCGTTCGCGGGCTTCGTGCACAAGAACGACTGGAAGACCATCAAGAGCCTGTTCGACTCCGATGACACTCCGGGCGACGATAACGGGTTCGCGGTCTACAACGCCGTCCAGTGCACCGACGTCCAGTGGCCGCTCAGCTGGGCGAAGTGGGCCAGGGACAACTGGGCCACCTTCAAGAAGGCGCCGTTCGAGACCTGGGGCAACGCCTGGTTCAACGCGCCCTGCCTGTACTGGCCGGCCAAGGCGCACACGCCGCTGCGGATCAACGGGTCGAAGATACGCAGTGCCCTGCTGATCGACGAGACCCTGGACGCGGCGACGCCGTTCCCGGGGAGCCTCGAGGTCCGCTCCCTGTTCCCGAATGCGGTCCTGCTCGCCGAGCCGGGCGGTACGACCCACGCCGACTCGCTGTCCGGTGACCTGTGCGTGGACAATACGATCGCCAACTACCTGGCGCTCGGACAGCTTCCCGCGCGCCAGGCAGGCCGTGGTCCGGACATGCTGTGCAAACCGCTTCCGGTACCGGTGCCAGCCTCGGCCAGTTCTGCCGCGCACGCGGCCAGCGGGGCGGAGGCGCGGCTCGTTTCGCTGGCCCAGTAATCCGGGCCGCCGGGCCAGCCAGCCACGGCGCGGCCGGAACGTCAGACCGTAGCCGGGGAGCCGAAGACGGTCGCGCTGACCAGCGGTGCCACCGGGCCGCCGAGCAGGAGCGAGATGTCGGCTCCGGGTACCTGGTTGGCCGAGGTGCCGCGGATCTGCCTGACCGCCTCGAGGACCAGCCCGATCCCGTGGACGAAGCCCTCGGCGAGGTTCCCGCCCGCCGTGTTGACCGGCAGTGCGCCGGCCGGGGCGGTCAGGTTGGGCAGGGTCATGAACGCTCCCGCGTCCGGACCCGGGGGACACAGCCCGAGATCGATCAGCGACGCCACGGCCGGACCGCTGAAGTTCTCGTACACCTGGGCAACATCGGCCTGCCCGGGCTCGAGTCCTGCCTCGGCCCAGAGCCGGGCGACCAGGGCCGGGTGGAAGCCCGCGCTGGTGTACGCCGCGTTATTCTCGGCGGACTCGCTCCAGTCCGGCCCGGCGCCCTGCACGCCGGACAGCACGTACACGGGTACCGGACGCAGATCCCTGGCCCGTTCGGCCGAAGTGACCAGGACGGCCGCGGCCCCGTCATTCTCCCGGGAGCAGTCGTACAGGCGCAGCGGCTCGGAGACCCAGCGAGCGCCGGCGTAGGTGTCGTGGTCGAGGGGGCGGCCGTAGGCCACGGCGTCCGGGTTCTGCTGCGCGTGGTGGTAGGACGCCTGGACCAGCGCCTCCAGCGCCGACAGGGGCACCCCGTCGACCTCGAGCATCCGCTGGGTGCGCAGCGCGCAGACCTGAGCCGGCGTCAGCACCCCGTGGGCCGACAGCAGCGGCGGGAAGTGTCCCTTCCCGTAGCTCTGCCGCCCGTCGTCGGCCTCGGTGAGCCCGCGGTACACGATGACGTGCTCGGCCTGGCCGCTGGCCACCGCTGCGGCCGCCGCGTTGACCGCCGCGGCGACTCCGCCGCCTCCGCCGCCCCACACCATCGTCGACCAGCGGATCTCGCGGACGCCGAGAGCCGCGCCGACCGCGAGGCCCTCGCTGAGGTCGTTGGCGTAGGAGACGAAGCCGTCGACGTCGTGAGCGTCGAGGCCAGCGTCGGCGCAGGCGGCCAGGATCGCTTCCAGCGTCAGCCGCAGCGCGGAGTGCGGGCTCGTTCCGCGCTTGTAGTACGGGGTAGCACCGATGCCCGCCACCGCGGCGGCCCCGCGGAGCGACCGGTTCATCCCAGCCGCCAGCGCAGTACCGGCCAGCCGGCCGGATCGCGGGCCGGATCGATCTCGCCCCGCACCGCCTGGCCGATCCGCACGTCGGCGCCATCGCCGTCGTGCAGCACGCCGAGGAGCCGGCGCCCGCCAGCCGAGGGCAGCTCCGCGAGCACGACGACGAACGGAACGTGCCCGGAGAGTTCGGGGACGAACGGCTGCCAGGTGCGGGTCCACGAGTAGACGGTCCCGGCAGCCTCGGCAGCCGGCCACGAAAACTCGAAGCCGTGGCAGCGCGGGCAGGCCGGCTGCGGCGCCCAGATCCAGTGGCCGCACCGCGCGCAGCGCTGCATCCGGACCTCGCCTTCCCGCAGGCCCTCCCAGTGCGGCGTGTCGAGCCCGTCGTCTCGCGGCCCGGCCGAGGGCATGACCGGCGGCGTGGCCGGGATGTTGCGCACCTGGGTGACGCGCCAGCCTTCGTCCAGCCTGACCCACCGCGAGCGCAGCACGGTCGCGCTGCCGTCGTCCGCGGTGTAGCGGATGTAGGCGGCGAACAGGCCGTCCGGCTCCGCCTCCAGGCGCAGCAGCCGGGACGAGACGAGCCGGCCCGGGAGACGGGCCGAACCGGTCAGCTGGCCGGTCCGGTCCGGCCGGAAGTCGGCCAGCGTGGCCGCGTTGTCCCCGGCGGCCACGGCCTGCCCGTGCCGTTCCGCGACCGCGACGAGCTCGGCGGGAACGTCGCCGGCGAGCACGGGTCCGGTGAACCCTGCCGTCATCAGCGCCCCGCCTGCGCGGCCGCCAGGCCGGCCCCGGCGGGCGCAGCGGCCGCGACGTCGCCGACGAGGTACTCGACGTCGGTCCGGTCGTGCCGGAAGCCCGCCAGGCGGCAGGTCCGCGTCAGCGCGTGGTCATCCGCGTCGACGGTGATCGCGGCGACGCGGAGCCCGCGGTCCCGCAGCCCGGTCATGGCGGCGGCCACCAGATCGGCCCGGATGTCCTCCCGGCCCGGCTCGGCCAGCACCGCGACGATCCGGCCCGCGGTTCCGTACTCGGTACGCTCGTCCGCGTCCGGGTCATACCAGAGCGCGCCCGTGACGTCCGGTCCCGCGAT
>DAIOWL010000705.1:0-4256 GCA_036758545.1 Streptosporangiaceae bacterium
AGGTGTGGGAGTCCTTCGACGTCCACGTCGATCAGGTCATCGAGTCCGCTGACTACCTCGTCGCACAGCTCACCAACACGGCCGTCCTCAAGGCGACCGGCAAGACGGTGGTGTTCCAGAACGCCTGGCTCTTTGAGGCCACCAGCGGCCGCCTAGTCAGCGCTCAGCTCTACGCGGACACGGCCGCTGTCGGCAGCAGTGCGGGCTGACCGGCTTCAGCCGCTCCGCAGGCCCGCCCCGCACCGACGGGACCGAGGGTCTGCGTGACGGCCGCCGGCCGATCGGGCACGTCGTCTGCGGGTAGGTCGCGGACCCGGGTGGCGAAGGTGCGCGCTACCGAACCCAGATCTGGTCGAGCAGCGGGCCGTAGTAAGACGGGGATTCCTGGCAGTTCCCGATCCGGGCTGGCGCGCCAGCTTGGCATGTCCCCAACTGGTCTGGATCGCGGATGACTCCCCGGGCCAGCCTGTCAGGCTGGCCCGGGGCCTCTCATTCTGGTCAGACCTGGATACGCAGGATCTGGCCTTGCCCGGCGCCGGAGCCGAAGCCCTTGTTAGAGACGTAGAACGCTCCGTCCGGGCCGACTGTCATGCCGGTCGGGAACGTCAAGCCGGAGACGACCGTCTCGGGTGGACCGTGCCGGTTGATCCGTACGATCGCCCCGGTCCCCGGGGTCGGGGCGCCTGCGGCGGTGCTCATCTCCAGCGCGTACAGCTTGCCTCCGCGGAAAGCCAGCCCGAGGACCTTCTCTACTCCTGTCGCGCGGACTTTGAGCGTGCGGTGGCCGGTCAGCCGCCATACGTGCTCATCACCCGCGCGATCTGTGGGTTCGAACAGGCCCAGGTTCGCGATGTAGATGCCGCGGTGGTAGGTCAGCGCAGTGGGAACCACGTGTCCCTGGCTCGCCGAGATGTCGATCACCCGGCTTATCGTGCCGGATTGCGTGACCCGGTCGAGCTCGCCGTGGTTGGAGTCCATCGGGTACAGGGCACGGCCGATGGCGATCATGCTGTACCACGTTCCGTCTGGTTCGAAGTCCTCCGGATCAGGATGGGCAACCGGATGCGCCTTCTGGAAGGCGCTCAGGTTTGCGATCAGCTTCCACCGGCCGTGGTGGCCCACCTTGATGACGCCGTTCGGGACGGTCGGCACGCCGTGCGAGCAGCCGGCGCCGGCTAGCAGCGCGTAGAGCTGGTGGCCGATGAAGGCGACACTGGAGACGCCGCTGACCAGGCTGCCGCTGGCGGGGTTGGTCTGGCTCGAGGGCAGCGCGTTCACCACCGTCGTGACCACGCCGGCCCGGCTGATTTTCGAAATGCGCCCGCCGCGCACCGGGTCATTGGTGCTTCCGGTATAGGGGGCAGCCCCACCCGCAGCCTGCGGGCACAAGCCAACCGTTGAATGGGTGCCGCCAAGACCACCTTCAGCGACATACAGATTTCGGTCGGGCCCGAATGTCAGCCCGCGCGGATTGTTCAGGCCTGTCGCGAAAACAGAGACCACCGCGGCGCCATGGTGGCGCGTAGCCAGCTGGTGCGCGGACGCTTGGCCGCTTCCCGCCAACCCCAGAGAACCGGCGAATGCGACGGCAAGCAACACCGTCATGAACCGTCTCATCTTGCCCCCCCTTCACAAGGGATCGTGACTTAATGTGCGTTCGTGACGCAACGCGCGGGGAGGCGTTTACGGACACTACACCCAGATAATCCGCAGATGCAACAATCAGGATGCGTGGACATCAAGTTCGATGGCCATCCGCCGCTTGGACTAGCGGCGGCCGATGGGAGGCCCCTACCGCCGCCTGCGGCGTCATGACCCATAAATAGGCCGTCGGCATGGTTGCCAGCTGTCCGGGTTCATACCGGCGCGGCGACAGGACCGCCGTGGCCCGCGGCACCGCTATGGCGCACCTGCGAACCGGAACGGTCGGCGATCCCGTCCGCGACCTTGACCTCGGAGCCACCGGCCAGGAAGACCGGCCCATCCTGTCCGTCTGCCACAAGCCCCGTCGCCCGCAGCCGCCCGACCGCCGGTAATCCTCCCGTCGGCGCCGCCTGCGCGCGGCCACCGGGGGCATGACGCACTAGTGCCAGCCGCATCGCCACGATCCGCGCCTCCACCAGAGCGGGCATCTGATGCTGGCAGAACGCCGACCGAAGGCCGGTCCGACCAGCCCGCCCAGCCCGTCCTCTGCATACCGGCGCAGCGACCGTGCACCGTCTGCCGCACCACCCGTACTAGCGGCCACCCTGGTGACCGAGACGTCCTCCTCGGGCACTTCCGGCACCGCCGGTACCGCTGCTCTACCGCACCCAACTCCGCCAGCACATCCGGGTGCCGGAACCGCGTCCGCAAACTGTCACCCCGGGAGCCAGAACCAAGGTATCCAGCATCTACCGGACTCGATTGGGAAGGCGGTCGCCGTCGGCCTGGGCGAGCAACTTGCCGCGCCGGGTCGGCCCTGCTGGGGCCGCACGCCCGGCGGGCGCGCGGCCGACGATCACGTGTCGGATTTTCCGCCTGCGCCCTCCCGGGCCGCCGGTCTAGTGTCTGGCCTGTCCGCCATCGGGGTAGTCGCTGGTTTGCCCGGCGATGCCGAGTTAGGCGCTGTAGTACTGGCGGAGGGCGTCCACTTCGCTGTCGCTGATGCGCGCGTCCGGGTCGATGTTAGGGGCGTCCTTAACCTGGTCCTTGGACACGGCCAGCACGACCAGCTGGTCGCCGTCGAAGCGGGATCCGCGGATCGGCGCGAAGCTCTGCCGGGTCCCGAACAGGCCAGTCTCCACGAGGATCCATTCAGGCTGCTCGGCCTGGTCGTCGAGATACACCTTGGTGATCTTGCCGATTCTGTTGCCCTCGGCGTCGACAGCGGCGCGGCGAATGTATTGCTCCGTGTCCTGCGGTGTGGTCATGGCTGTCCCTTTCTGGTCGGATGCCGCGTATGCCACGTCCGGGCACGCGACGCGGTACAAGACATGCCGGGCTACCCGGCGAGGACAGCCACAAACAGCGCCGTTGCACGATCTTCTGCTTTTCAAGCGAATTGCCGGGTCCACGCGAGTCCGCCGCAGGCCACCTGAGCAGGCCAGATAATCTGCTCGGACATCTCGGCGTCCAGGATCCCTATGTGTCCACGACTGTTGTCAGCACTGCGTTAGCACCTGGTCAACGCGGCCTGTTAGCCAACCCGCTAGCAAGAAAGCCCCTCCCAAGATCGGAAAGGGCCTCTGAGCTAGGAGCCGCCTATCGGAATCAAACCGATGACCTACGCATTACAAGGGGCCTGCTCCCTCGCTCCGATAGCGTGACCTGCACAGATAGCACGATGGATCGCACCGGAAGCGCTGATTGCACTGGAATTTGGCAGCCACCCGTTCCACGGCCAGCAGTCGACCGCCGCTTGCCGCCGCACTACCACGCGGACCCAGCGGCGCCGCTCCCAGGTATGAACGCCGGCCAGCCGTCGCTGGGTACGACCCCCACGACGTGCGCCTAAGCCGTCTCGAGTGATCTCTGGTCACCGCGTTGACCTCAGCCGACCTACGGCATGAAGGCGTCTCCGGCCTTGCGCATCTCTCCCGTCCCGGCCGGCGCGGCCGGGTACACGGCAGCGGCGATCAACCGGCCGTTCGGCCTGTCCCGCACCTCGCTGACCCGGATCGTGCGCACCGGAAACGAAGCGAAGCAGCCGGGATGAGCCGCAACGCTGGCTATACGTTGCGCCCGTGGGCTGCCGATCGCCCACCCCGGCACCACACGGGGAAGTCCGGGAGCCCGGCATTGCTGAAGGCTGGCAGCAGGGCGGCCGCCGACGGCGGTTCGCCGGACTGGGCCGGCTGCTGGGGCCGGCCGGCGGCGCCCGCCGGATCGGGAGCGGGTCAGCCGGCCAGGGCACCGGCCTGGCGGGCGGCGACCAGGCCCCGTGCGGCCAGCCAGCGCACCGTGTCAGCCAGCGTCTCGCGCAGCTCACGCCGCTCGATGCCAAGCTCCTGGCGCGTCGCGGAATCATCCACCACGACGCCGGCCGGGATGCTGAGCGGCAATGCCGCCTGTTCCGCGCTGACCGGCAGCCGCACCGGAAGCAGGCGCTGCGCGCGGTCGGCCACGCGGCCGCTCTGCTGCGTCACCCAGTCCGGGGCGGTCCGCTGCGGCAGCCGGCGGCCGGTGAGCTCGCCCAGCAACGCCGCCACCTCGGCAACCTCCACCGCCGGGCTGCCCTACCAGTCGGCCTACCTGAAGACGATCCTGCGCAACGC
>DAIOWL010000706.1:0-4251 GCA_036758545.1 Streptosporangiaceae bacterium
GTCGCGGCGGGCGTCACGTGGATCGCCGTGCCGCCGCACCACGGCGTACCGCCGGCCGGGGCCGCCACGCCGGGGGTGACCGGCAGCGCGGATCCCGCCCCCGGTCACGATGGCCAGCCCGGGACGCCCGGGGCCAGCGCCACGGCGCGGCCCAGCGCGCTGCCGATGGCCATCGGCGGTTCCGGTGCCGGACGCCCGGACGCGGGGGCGATGGTCGTGCTGCCGTCCGCGCGAGCGAGCGGCGCTGGTGTCAGTGTCAGCCCGAGCCCGAGTCCGAGCCCGACCGTGAGCACGAGCACCAGCGATGCGCCGCGGGCCGGAACCCTGAGCGTCAGCCCGTCCACGCTCGACCTCGCGCCGCCTGCCAGCGGAACGATCACGCTGAGCGCATCCGGCGGTACCGTGAACTGGTCGGTATCCGAGCCGGCCGGCCTGGAACAGAAGGTCGTGGTGGCGCCGATGTCCGGCACGCTGACGGCGGGACAGACCGCCGCGGTCAGCGTCACCGTCCAGGGCCCGGGCAAGCCGCGCGTGCACCTGAGGTTCACCCCGGGCGGTGCGATCGTGACGGTGCTGATCAGCTGAGCTGGGCGGCTAGGGCTTGCGGCCGATTCCGCCGTAGTTGGCCAGCTCGCGGCCGGTGCCCGGGTCGCCGGTCCCGGCCCGCCACCGGTGCAGCTGCACGACGCCGGGATCGACCAGGTCCAGGCCGGCGAAGAAGGCCGAGACTGCGTCGTGGCTGCGCGCGGTGAGCGGAACGGTCACGTGCTCGTTGTACTTCTGCATCGAGGTGGCCATCTGGTCGGTGGCGACGTCGCTGGCCGGGTGCGCGATCGTCAGGTAGCTGCCCGGCGGCACGGCGTCGACCAGCCGGGCCACGATCGCGGCCGGGTCGTCCTTATCCGGGACGCAGTGCAGCACCCCGAGCAGCATGACCGCGACCGGCTCGCCGAAGTCCAGGATCCGGGCCGCCTGGGCCAGGATCGTCCCGGTGTCGCGCAGGTCGGCGTCGATGTAGGCCGTCTCGCCCTCGGGCCTGCTGGCCAGCAGGGCCCGGGCGTGCAGCAGCACGATCGGGTCGTTGTCCACGTACACGACGCGTGCCTGCGGGGCCACCCGCTGGGCCACCTCGTGCGTGTTGTTCCCCGAGGGCAGCCCGGTCCCGATATCCAGGAACTGCCTGATGCCCGCTTCGGCCACCAGGTAGTGCACCGCCCGGCCGAGGAACGCCCGCTGCGCCCGGACGCTGACCAGGATGTCCGGGAAGGTCTCCATGACCTGTTCGGCCGCCGCCCGGTCGACCGCGAAGTTGTCCTTGCCGCCCAGCCAGTAGTCATACACCCGCGCGATATGCGGCACGCTGGTGTCAACCGACACGCTCTCGACTTCGGGCTCCAGTTCGCCCATCATCCCGGACCGTCCCTCCGGTTGACGCTCTGGTTCTCCGTTCCGGTAAGCCTCTCGCACTGTGCAATCGTGTGCAACCCGGTATCAATCGGCTTTGTTCAGGGCACGTCCGGCGGGGGCGTTTCCGCGGAAACGCCCGTCGCCTATTCCGGCTGGCCCTGATGCCAGGGACGGGCGCGCGGCCGCCAGGCCGGGACAGCGCGCCGGTAGGCCTGATACTGCTCGCCGAACTGGCGGGCCAGGGTCGGCTCCTCGTACCCGCGGACGAACGAGGCGACGGTCACCCAGACGGCAGCGGCGTAGCCCAGCAGCACGGGCTGGTTCAGCAGGAGCCCCTGCCCGGCAATGGCGGCCACCACCGCCAGGTACATCGGGTTGCGCACGTACCGGTAGAGGCCGCCAACGACGAGGCGCTCGGTCGGGGCGACCGGGGCGGGGGTGCCGTGGCCTTCAGCCACGAACCGCGCGAAGGCCTGGATGAGCACGATCAACCCCAGGATAAGCATGATCAGCCCGACGACCCGCAGCGGCGCCCAGTGAGCCAGCGGGCCGCGCACCTGCCAATGGGTCAGCCACCAGGGCACCAGGCCCGCCACCACGCCGGGCGCGATAGCGAAAAATAGCGTGCTGCCGATCGCGGCGGTAGTCCTGCGCATGTGAGTCCTCCGGCGCCTGACCGCAGTAACATACAGACAGTCTGTATGGGAATGGCAGATTCAGAATTACATACAGACAGTACGTACGGCAAGAGACGCGGCAGGCGGATGACCAGGACCAAGCACGATCTGCGCTCTGAGGCGACCCGGCGTCGGCTGGTGACCGCTGCCCGCGCGCTGTTCGGCGCGCGCGGGTACGCGGACGTGGGCACCGAGGAGATCGTCCGGGCCGCCGGGGTGACCCGCGGTGCCCTGTACCACCAGTTCCGCGACAAGGCCGACCTGTTCGCCGCCGTGGCGGAAGAGGTCGAGGCGGAGATCGCGGAGCGGATCGCGGGCGCGACGGGGGTGGAGGCCGACCCGGTAGATGCGCTGCGCTCTGGTGCCCGGCTGTTCCTCGACGCCTGCGCGGAGCCCGAGGTCGAGCGGATCATCCTGCTCGACGCGCCCGCTGTGCTCGGCTGGGAGGCATGGCGGGACCTGGCCGGCCGGTACGGTCTCGGGCTGGTGCAGGTCGGGCTGCAGTCGGCGATCGAGGCCGGAGCGATCGCCGCGCAGCCCGTCGTCCCGCTCGCGCACATCCTCATCGGCGCGCTCAACGAGAGCGCGCTCTACGTGGCGCGGGCCGAGGACCCGGCCGCGGCGCGGGAGGAGTGCGTCACGATCCTCGACCGGATCTTGCGTGGCCTGATAGCGGGCACCTGATCCGCCGCGCCGATGAGTTTCCCGCCTCACGGCCGTCGTCACTGAGAGGCCTGCACCCGCAGGCACGGCACGGCCAGCACGAAGGGAGTAACCATGGCACAGCCGGTTGTGCACTTCGAGATCATCGGGAAGGACCCGGCGAAGCTCCGGAGCTACTTCGGCGAGCTGTTCGGCTGGGAGTTCGACACGAGCTCCCCGGTCGCGACGGCGGTGTCGGAGCCGGACGACTACGGCTTCGTGAACCACGACCCCAGCGACGGAACCGGGATCCCCGGCGGCGTCGGCGGTGGCGCGGCGTACCAGGCCCATGCGATGTTCTACGTCGGCGTGGCCGACGTCGAGGCCGCCCTGCAGCGGGCCGAGCGCCTGGGCGGCACGCGCGTCATGGGCCCCGAGCGCGCACCCACGGGCCTCGTGGTCGGGCACTTCACCGACCCGGAGGGCAACCTGATTGGCGTCGCCGGGACGGCGTAGCGGGACCGCGTCGCTTCCACGCTGACCCTCAACCGGGACGATGCGACACCGACCCGGTTGTATGCGGGTCGGTGTCACATCGTCCCGCATGTCACACCACAGGGAAAGCGGACTTCAGTCACTGCGGCACCATGCAGCTCGCCACGGCAACCACGGCGATGTGGCATTGATGTGGTTCTGACCACGGCGATGTGACACCGTCGTGGTTACCCGCGGGTGGCGGCGGGGCGGCGGTTAACGCGGGTCGTTCGGCCAGGGTCCAGATGGTGGTGTGTTTGGTGTCGGCGTCCTCGGTCACGAGCTGGCCGGGGACGTCGTAGGCGGCCAGCGGCGTCAGCCGGTCGCGGGGCAGGTGGGCGCGGCCGAAGTCGGCGGCCAGCACGGCGGCGCCGCGGGCCTGGGCCCGGCGGGCGAAGCGCATCACCCGGGTCGACAGGTCGCGATGGTAGAAGGCATCGGCGGCCAAGACCAGGCCAGTTCCGGGTGGCGGCAGATCGTCCAGGACGTCGGCGCAGACGGCCCGCACCGTCACGGCGTTGGCGGCCGCATTCGCCTCGATGGCAACGGTGGCGAGCGGGTCGATGTCGTAGGCGGTCACGGCGGCCGCCCCGGCCATGGCCGCGGCGATGGCGACCAGCCCGGAGCCGGAGGCGATGTCGATCACATCCCGGCCCCGGGCGTTCTCCGGGTGGTCGAGCAGGTAGCGGGCCAGGGCCTGCCCGGCGGCCCAGGCGAACGCCCAGAACGGCGGGTCCAGGCCGGTCCGTCCCGAGGTGTCCTCGGTGCGCTGCCACAGGCTGATCGGGTCGCTCGCCTGGTGCAGCCTGATCTCCGGCACCAGCGGCACCGGCATGAGCCGCGTGCCAGCCGCGATGAGCTGCCGACTCGACGCGTCCCGGGCCATGAGATTAGATGATGCCTTCCTGCAGGGCTAGCCGGGTCAGGTCGGCGCGACGGCGGCAGCCGCTCTTGTCGCGGATCCGGTCCAGGTGGGTGCGCACGGTGCGGA
>DAIOWL010000707.1:0-4246 GCA_036758545.1 Streptosporangiaceae bacterium
CGGCGTCGCCGCCGCGCAGGTCGGCCACTGACGCCGGGGGCAGGCCGAGCGAGGACGGGTGGAACTGCGTCTGGGCCACCTGGCCGTCGTGCACTACCCACAGCGTGGACGGGCCGGTCGTGGTCAGCTCGTCGAGGCCGTCCTCGCCGCGGAACACCAGGGCCGAGCAGCCGCGCCCGGCCAGCACGCCGGCCAGGATCTCACCCATCCTCGGGTCGAACACCCCGACCGCCTGGGCCGTCGGCCGGGCCGGGTTGGCGACCGGGCCGAGGAAGTTGAACACGGTGGGCACGCCGAGCTCGCTGCGCGTCGGGCCCGCGTACCGCAGCGCCGGGTGATAGAGCGGTGCGAACAGGAAGGCCACGCCGACCTCGGCGGCTAGTTCGGTCGTCGCGGCCGGCGGCAGGTCGATCACCACGCCGAGGGCCTCGAGCACGTCGGCCGCTCCGCACGCGGACGACGCGGCCCGGTTGCCGTGCTTGATCATTCGGGCGCCCGCGGCGGCCGCCACGATCGTGCCCATCGTCGACACGTTGACCGTGCGCGCGCCGTCCCCGCCGGTGCCCACCAGGTCGGTCAGCTGACCGGGCAGGCTGATCGGGGTGGCGTGCGCCAGCATCGACCGGGCCAGCCCGGTCATCTCAGCCACGGAGGTGCCCTTGATCCGCAGCGCGACCCCGAAGCCCGCGATCTGGGATGGCGTCGCGGCGCCCTCCATGATCTCGTTCATGGCCCACTCGCTCTCGTCGGCGGTGAGCGAGTCACCGCGGATGAGGGCGGACAACAGCGCGGGCCAGGTGGTTCGGGCATCCATGACGGGCTCCCAGGGGGTCCGGGATGAGGAAAACTAGGAACGGACGCCGGGGCGTGAACCCGGCCCGTTCGGCATGAAAAGAGTACGGCCTCAGCTACTGACCGCGGGGCGTTCCCGCATCAGCCCGGCCAGTTCGTGCGCCAGCGCGATCGGGTCGATCGGGTGGCTGACCACGGCGTCGGCCCGCGACCAGGTGGCCAGCCAGCCGTCGTCGGCCCGGCCGACGATCAGCAGCGCCGGCGGGCAGTTGTAGATCTCGTCCTTGGCCTGGCGGCACACGCCCATCCCGCCGTACGGCTGGGCCTCCCCGTCCAGCACCATCACGTCCGCGCCGCCGGCGTCGAGCAGCCTGAACAGCGCGGGCTGCGTGGCTACCTCGATGATCTCGGCCTCCGGCACGTCCATCGCGGGGCGACGCCCGATGGCGAGCCTGACCTGAGCTCGCACATCCGCGTCATGGCTGTACACAACGACCTTCATGACACTGCATGCTACCGAGCCTCGAGGAAACCAGTGCCACCGATACGGGGGGTCGCGTAGCGATCGCCTACAGGTTGTCGTAATAATTGCTTCGTGACGACAGCAACCGTGGAGACGGCCCCCCGCACGCCGGCCAGCAGACCCAACCTGGTCAGCGTCGGCACCATCATCTGGCTGTCCTCTGAGCTGATGTTCTTCGCGGCCTTGTTCGCGATGTACTTCACCGTCAGGTCGGTGACCAAGGGCTCGAGCCTGCCCTGGCCTGGCGCGCACCTGAACCTCACGCTCGGCTCGATCAACACCACCGTCCTGCTGCTGTCCAGCGTCACCTGCCAGATGGGCGTGTTCGCGGTCGAGCGCGGCCAGATCAGCCGCACCAGGTCGCTGCTGCACCCGATGAGCTGGGGCCTGCGCGAGTGGTACGTGCTCACCTTCCTGATGGGCCTGTACTTCGACCTCGGGCAGAGCTACGAGTACTACGATCTGGTCACCAAGGAGCACCTCACCCTGGCGTCGAGCGCGTACGGCTCGGTGTTCTACATACCCACCGGGTTCCACGGGCTGCACGTGGCGGGCGGGCTCATCGCCTTCATCTTCCTGCTCGGCCGCACCTACGCCGCACGCACTTTCACCCATGAACAACAGGTCAGCGCGATCGTCGTGTCGTACTACTGGCACTTCGTCGACGTCGTGTGGATCGGCCTGTTCACCGTCATCTACCTCATCCACTAGTCAGGGGACAGCGAGTGAGCTGGATCAACGCCAGGCGCAGACGCCCGGCCGCCGGCTACGCGGCACTGCTACTCGGGCTCGTCGTTGTCGCGCTGGTCTACGGGTCGCTCACCTCCCGGGGGGGCGTCACAGACGCCTCGGCCGCGGTCGGGACTCAGCAGGACATCAAGGCCGGCAAGGACCTGTTCCAGGCGACCTGCTCGAGCTGCCACGGCCTCGAGGCCCAGGGCACCTCGCAGGCACCCAGCCTGATCGGCTCGGGCGCGGCCGCGGTCTTCTTCCAGATGTCCACCGGCCGCATGCCGGCCAAGGAAGTCGGCGCGGAGAACGAGCGCAAGCCGGTGACGTTCACCCCCCGCCAGATCGACGACATCGCCGGCTACGTGGCCTCGCTGGGCGGCGGCCCCCCGATCCCGACCGCCGAGCAGGTGGACCCCCGGAAGGGAGACACCGCCGTCGGCTCGCAGCTGTTCAGCGCCAACTGCGCGCAGTGCCACGGCTTCGCCGGGGCGGGCGGCGCGCTGACCTACGGCAAGGACGCGCCGGCGCTGACGGCGGCCACCCCGGCCCAGATCTACACGGCGATGCTGACCGGGCCCGAGGCCATGCCGGTGTTCTCCGACGGCGCGCTGCCCCCGCAGGCCAAGCGCGACATCATCGCCTACATCACGCAGACCCGGGTCGAGCCCAACCCGGGCGGCTTCTCCCTCGGCCGGACCGGGCCGGTCACCGAGGGCCTGGTGATCTTCCTCGGCGGGATGGGCTTCCTGGTGGTCATCTCGATGTGGATTACCGCGAGGCGGCGTGACCCACGACCGACGGGGCCGACGGGGACGGAGCGGAAGTAGTCATGAGCGACATGGAAGAGACCGAGGGCACCGAGAGCCCGGGTGCGCCGCAGCGGGTGATCGGCACTCCGCCACCCTCGCCGCGCCTGCTCGGGTCCGCCGCGGTGCCCGAGGAGCCCGGGGCCGTGGCCCTGGTCTCCGACTCCGAGGAGTTCGCGGAGCACATAGACGGTCTCCCGCCGGACGACCCCCAGGTGATCGTGCACGGCCGGCGGGCTGAGCGGGTGGTCGTGGCCTGTTTCCTGCTCACGTTCATCGCGGGCTGCGGCTTCGTCGCCGCCTACGTGGGGCTCGGGGTGCACACGGTCGACAAGACCCTGCGGTCCAACCTGGCGCTGGGGCTCTCCATGTCCGTCATGTTCCTGGCCCTAGGCCTGGGCGCGCTGATCTGGGTCCGGCACCTGATGCCGAACGTCGAGGTGACTCAGCAACGGCACGACCTGCGCTCCGATGAGAAGGAGCGGCGGGCGACCGAGGCCTACTTCAAAGAGGGCACGGCGAACAGCCAGTTCGTCAAGCGGCCGCTGGTACGGCGCACGCTGATGCTCGGCACGCTGCCGCTGCTCGCCGCGCCGGTCGTGCTGCTGCGGGACCTGGGCCCGCAGCCGGGGACGAGCCTGCGCCACACCGTGTGGAGCCCGGGCCGGCGGCTGCTCGTCCAGGGCCTCAACACGCCGATCACCCCGGCCGAGTTCAGCGCGCCGGGCAGCATGATCACGATCGTGCCCGAAGGCTATGAGGACGACCCGGACGCCCTGACCAAGGCGGCCGTCATCCTGATCAAGTTGGAGCCCGGTCAGCTGCAGATTCCCACTAGGCATCAGGGGAGTACGCTGGTAGGCACGATGAACTGGACGGTCGACAACATCGTCGCGTACTCCAAGATCTGCACGCACGTGGGGTGCCCGGTGGCGCTGTACGAGCAGACCACCCACCACATCCTGTGCCCGTGTCACCAGTCCACGTTCGAGGCGACGACCGGAGCGACTGTGATCTTCGGCCCGGCCGCCCGCCCGCTGCCCCAGTTGCCGATGACCACCGATTCGAGCGGCTTCCTGGTGGCCAGGAGCGACTTCACCGAGCCCGTCGGCCCGAGTTTCTGGGAGCGCGGATGAGCAGGCCAGCCGTTAACAGCGATACCGACTTCGACGTGTCGAAGCCGTTGAAGGGCACCGCCGGGTGGCTGGACGACAGGTTCGGCGGGGCGCGCGGGGTCCGCACCTACCTGCTGCGCAAGGTGTACCCCGACCACTGGTCGTTCCTGCTCGGCGAGATCGCGCTGTATTCCTTCATCATCCTGCTGCTGACCGGGACGTTCCTGTCGCTGTTCTTCGTGCCGTCGATGACCGAGGTGACCTACCACGGCTCGTAC
>DAIOWL010000708.1:0-4242 GCA_036758545.1 Streptosporangiaceae bacterium
CCTCCACGTGTCGGCACCATAAAATGGCTGGTGTGGACAATCCGCGCAGCCGCCCCATGACTCCCTTTCAGGAGCGCCTGGGCCGGGTCACGGTGCAGTGGATGACAGGTATCAACAACGTCGCCTACCGCTTGTCCGGAGGCCGGGTGGCCGGGCACGTTCCGAGCGGGGCGCCGATCTGCCTGTTGACCACGACGGGGCGGCGCACCAACCTCCGGCGTACTGTCCCGCTGCTCTGCCTGCGCGACGGCGCCGACCTCGTGGTCGTGGCATCGCGCGGCGGAATGTCGGGGCACCCGGCGTGGTATCTCAACCTCCGCGCCGACCCCCGTGCCGTCGTGCAACTGGGACCCGCGGAAATACCAGTGCGGGCCAGGGACGCCACCGAGGAGGAGCGGTATCGGCTGTGGCCGGCTCTTACCGCCGTCTACGAATACTTCGACGCGTACCAGGCGCGCACTTCCCGCCGCATACCCGTGGTGATCCTCAGCCCAGACTGACACGGCGGCTCCCCGTGGCGATCAGTTCCCGCGCCTCGGCAAGCTCCGGGAAGTCGGTTGCGTCTCCGTACGCGGCTACCGCTTCGGCGAGCGCACTGTCCGTCATCTCATCCGCACCGCCGTTCAGTAGCCGGCGCCGACTCAGTGCGGCCCGCAGCACCGAATAGGCCGAACCCTGCGCTCGTGCGACGGCGATGGCCTCGCGCAGGTCGGCCTCAGCACCCGGCCCGGTCGCTGGGTCAATCCGTAGCCGCAGCTCAGCCCGCAGTCGCAACGCCTCCGGCAAGGCCAGGCGCTGGCCACCCGCCATGCCACCGAACGCCTGGCTGAGGCAGTGTGTCGCCTTGTCCACGTCGTCGCGGGCCAGGTAGCCGGCCGCCTGCTCGACGCGCAACCAGGGGATCAGCGCCGCGCCGCCCACGGCGCACCACATGGTGATCGCATCGTCCATATCGTCCAGCGCGCCCGACGAGTCGTCCGTCATCGCCCGGGCGGCGGCGAGGTGCATCGGCCCGACCATCTGCCAGTCGAAGAAGCCGTGCCGTGCGCCGATCCGGCTCACCTCCTCGGCCGCGGCGGTGGCGGCCTGGACGTCACCCCTGGCTCGGTGCAGCTGTGCCTCGTAGGTCCGCACGAACGCCACGCTGAAGGGACCTATAGGGAACTCGAGCGACTCGCTGCGGACCATCCCGGCGTGAATGGCCTGGAGCGCCGCCGCCAGGTCCCCGGTGAGGAAACGCAGCGGGCCGAGAAAGGCATATGCCGCCGCCAGCGGATCGTTGGGCAACGGCCATTCGGCGAGGTCGACATTGTCCTGCGGGATTGCCTCGACAGCGCGCGTCAGCAGGTCGCCCGCTTGCCGGAGATTCCCGCGGTAGAACGCCTCCACGCCGCGACACGCGTGGACACCCCCTCGTCCGGCATACATGGCGGTGCCGTCGAGCTGCCGATCCATCGCTGCGCAGACGCTCCCGGCGACGTCGAAGTCGCCACGCGCGCAGTAATATCCCCACAGCCCGAACAGAGCCTTGAGCAGCTCGGTGCCGACCCCGGGGACATCGCGCAGTTGGTCGCAGAGGTCACGCGCCCTGCCGAAGTCCTCAACCGCCGCCGGAGCCGCGTAGCCGGCCGTGGAGCTCACTGCCAGACCCCCGTCCAACCGCACGGCCAGCTCGAACTGAGCGCGTACCGTCTCGTCGGCTACCGCCGGGAGCAGCGACTCGCACCGAGAGGTGTGCGCGAGAATCTCGGCGAACGAGCCGGCGGCCTTAGCCCGGGCAGTGGCCTGCAGATAGAAGACGAGCGCTTCTTCCGGCCGGCCTGCGTGGTCGAAATGGAACGCCCTTAGCGCGGGATCCGCAGCCTTCGCCTCCGCCAGCACCTGCGCGGTGGCAAGATGCCGGGCCTTGCGGTCGCTCATGAGCTGCGCCTGGTAGGCGGCGTCGCGTACCAGCACATGGCGGAAGCGGAGCAGGCCCTCGTGTTCCGTCGGCTCGATGAGCTGGGCGTCCAGCAGGCGGTCCAGGTGGTCGCCGACCGACGCCAGCTCCGCCTCCGCTGCGCGAAGATCACGAAGCTTGCCCATGACGTCCTCGAGCACTGATCGGTCAAACTCACGACCGACTGTTGCCGCGACCTGGGCGACAAGTTTTGAATGTCCAATCGAATCTAGGCGCGCCTGCAGTAGCTGAGTGAGCGTCGGGGGGACGGTGTCGCCGGAAACGGCCGAGTTGCCGCCACCCAACGCGTGCGCGAGCTCCTCGACGAACAACGGTACGCCGTCACCCCGCGCCGCGATTTCCTGCGCATCGTCGACGGAGATCTGGTCGGGTGCGGCAGCCAATGCCAATTGCCGGGCCTCGGCGTCCGGCAGCGGGCTGAGATGGATGTGCAGTGCCTCGTCGCGGTCCCGCACCCACGCCAGACCCGTTCGTGCCGTCCCCAGGATCAGCAGGCGCGTTCGGACGGTGGCCGCGGCCATGCGGTCCAGCAGCTCCAGCGTGGTCGGGTCCGCCCAATGGAGATCCTCGAACACCACCACGAAAGGCTGATCCGACGCCGCGGCACGGACCACATCGACGAGCCGCTTGAGCAACAACTCCCGCAACTGGACCGGCGCCAGCTCGACGACCGGAAAGCGGTCGGCCGTTTCCAGGTCCAGTATGACGCTCAGGGCCGGGATGATCTCGGCTAGGTCAACCGGGAGATCTGCCAGCTTCGCCTCCAGCCGGGCCAACCGCTCGGCACCGGTCCCATCTGAACTCATGTTCGCGTACCGCTCGATCGCCGTGCGGACCGGGTACAGCGTGCTGGTCACGCTGTACGACGAGCAGTACACTTCGAAAACCCGGGCACCGGCCTCGACGACGCGCTGCACGACAGCCGAGGCCAACCTGGACTTTCCGATGCCAGGCTCTCCCGTGATGAGGACAAGCGACGCCCGGGTGGGCTCGTCGGCGTCCTCATTGTTCCGTTGCGCGGCGGGCGCCCTGTCCCACAGGTCGAGCACCTGCTGGAGTTCGGCGTCGCGGCCGATGAACGGCAGCGACGCCGGGCGCAGCGCCCTCGCCCCCCGGGCCGCATCGCGCCGCGCGATCACCCGGTGGACCTCGACCGGCGCTTCAACGCCCTTTAGCACCCTCGGCCCGAGTGGCTGGGTATCGAACAGCCCGGCTACCAAGTCGCTGGTCGCGGCGCTGATCAGCACGGTGTCCGGGGCCGCCAGGGCTTGCAAGCGCGCCGCTCGGTTCAGGGCCGGGCCGAGCACACCGACGCCGTCGATTACCACGATGCCTGTGTCGATTCCGATCCTGGTGTGCAACTCGACTCCCAGTTCGGCCCGCAGCCGGGTCGCGACCGGACGCAGCGCGGCCAGCAGGTCCAGCCCCGCGGACACCGCCCGGCTCGCGTCGTCCTCGTGTGCTAAGGGGTAACCGAAACAGGCGACGAACGCGTCGCCTTGCACGTCGACGAAATGACCCTCGTGCCTCTCGATCACTGGCCGGCAGGCCAGCTCGAACGCACGCAGCACGGTTCCGTAGACCTCGACGTCATAGCGCTCGGCGAGCGGCGTCGACTCGACGAGATCGACGAACAGCGCCGTCGCCTGGCGGCGGCCGGGGGGCGAGCTCCGGCCGCCGTGGCGATCTGCCATGGCGCGGAGCATGGCGGCCTCGGCGTTGCCGGGCTGGAGTGCGAGAACGTCCGAGGCCAGTGCGTACACCTGACCCCAGTCGAGCCTCTCGAGGGCTCGCTCGGTCATCGCGAGCAGCTCTTCGGCCGTGAACTCGGTCACCGTCCGCTATCCCCAGGTCTGTCGTCTCGCGTCGCGGCTCGCCCCGGCACGTCTCGCACCCCGGCGGTCCACAGCAGCGCCGCTCCCGCGGTCATATCCCGGACGGCCTTGCCCCAGAACGAGAACCAGTCGTCGAGCAGGTCCTCGGAGCGGTACGAGGAGTCTTTGAGCTTGGCGGCCGCGCCCTCCCAGAGCTGGACGTACTCCTCCGTGCGTGCGGTCGCCAGCCGGACCAGATCACGCCATCCGTCCTGGCTGTCGTCGAACCGGTCAGCCTTCACGACGGCTCGCTCCCCGGATCGGCTGCTGGAGCGCTTCCAGCCACAGGTCCAGCCAACGGCCCATCAGCGGTGTCATTTCTTCCCAGTCGGCGATGGCGTCCGCCGTCACGGTGTCGACGGTCCACTCGCCGTCCGCTAGCGACCGGCGAGCCCAGCGGTCCGCCAT
>DAIOWL010000709.1:0-4232 GCA_036758545.1 Streptosporangiaceae bacterium
GACGCGGTCTTTCAACACGGCCACCGAATGATGCGCGCCGGTCAGTGATCCAGCCCGTGCTACAGTCCGGGTTTTACCTGACGCCCAGGCGATCCATCCGAGCCATATGCCGCTGACCTGCGCTTGTCCGTTATGAGGCGCGATCCCTCCGCCGCCGCCGTCCGTTATGCGTCCGTGGACCCCGGTTCCGGGATCCTTGAAATCCGCGGACGGGCACGGACGGCGAGGGTGGGAGCGGTATGCCGGCCGTCCGCAGGAGCGGTATGCCGACCGTTCTGCCCGGCGTATGGCTGCTGACCTGCCATTTCAGGATGCCTGCTCGCTCTCGTCGTCTCCTTCCTCGTCAGGGCCGGGCTCGGGCTCGGCGGCGCCGACAGCGTCGGTGATGCGGCTGTTGGCGGCATCGGCCTGCCCGTCGATGCAGTGGGCGTAGATCTTCAGCAGGACCGCGACGCCGTGCCCGGCCCTGCGGGCGACCTCAGTCGCGGGCACCCCGGAGTTCAGCCACAGCGGACCGCCGCGTGCCGGGCGGGCGGGTGACGGATGCTGCTGCCGCGGCGGATGCGCGTATCACGCTTGGATCCAGGCTACTAGCGGCACCTGGGCGCGAGCCGCTGCTGTCCTGCTGCGCCATGCGGTTCGAGGACGTACTGCCGGGCCGCGGTACGACCCCAGGGATAACATCATCTCAATTTCCTCCACCGGTTGAGACCAGCCCTACTTCATGAGCTCTCGCGCGCTGTAGCTGGGCCTGTCTCGGCACTTACCAGGTCCGGGGCCTGGACCTGCCGAACATGACCCTGGTCGAGGGCGACGCCGGGGTCCGTCATCGACGGGATGTGATCGAGGGCTCCATCGGTGGGATGGCCACCAAGTTCGAGCTGTCCGCCGGGCGAGATCGAGCCATCACCGCGCGTTCGCAGATCCTCGATCAGCGCCCGGAGCTGATCGACTGCTGACCCGCTCCCAGGAGGGCGGGCAGCAGCCCCTGGTACCGAGCCCGGGCATGGACAGTCGCGGCGCTCGAAGCCTCGGGGCCGCAGACCGCCTGCCCCAGTTGCCGCCATGATGGCCGGCGGATGTGGATAGCGTGGCAGTCGTGGAATGTGCTGAGGCCGCGGAGCAGCAGCTCGACGCGGAGTCGGCGGACTGGCTGCGCCGCCTGTCGGCCCGCGGCAGTGCGCGGCGGCAGGAAGCCGGGGGTGAGCTGCATGCCCGGCTGCTGCGTATCGCGCTGGCGGAGGTGAGCCGCCGGTCGGGCAGCACCCCGGTGACGGGCCCGGAGTCTACCGACGTCGCTCATCAGGCCGCCGACGATGCGATGCTCGCGATCCTCGCCAAGCTCGCCGGCTTCCGGGGCGAGAGCCGCTTCATGACATGGGCGTACCGGTTCGTCATCCTGGAGGTGCCGGGCAAGCTCGGCCGCCACTACTCGCACAACCCGCTGGTCACGCTCGACGCCGGACAGTGGGAGCGGCTCCCCGACCGGCTCGGGATCGACCCGCTGCTGCACGCGGAGTCGGCGGCCGTGCTCGCCGAGGTGCGCCGCGTCGACGACGAACTGACCGTGCACCAGCGGCGGGTCCTCGTGGCGATCGTGGTCGACGGGATACCGCTCGACGGGCTGGCGGCGGAGGCTGGGCCTGCAGCGCAACACCGTTTATAAGTGATTTTCGACGCGAGGCGTAAGATCCGCGGGGCGCTGGTCGCTAAGGGTCATCCGCCGATAATCGCTGCACCCCCTGATGCCTGGGCATCGTCATGGACCCCCATGGCCGGGACGCGCCGCCCCGGAGCCCGTAGTCATCGCGTCACCCCCGGCAGATACTCGGCAAGATCGTCACCGTCAACATCGAGGACACCCACTTTCGCGTTACCTGCGACGGCGCCGAGTGTCGTACTGCCCTACCCTGTGGTCTCGGGCGGCCGCATCATGGGCCACATAGGCGGTCCGCCGTCGGGCAGGTGGAACGGGGCGCCGGGGCGGAGGGCGTAGCCGTGCCGTAGGTAAAGGTCGCGGGCGCGAGGGCTAGCGGCTTCCAGGTAGGCGGGACGGCCGTCGCAGTCGAGATCGCGGTGCCGGGCGCGCAGCAGCAGGCTGCCCAGACCCTGGCCCTGCCGGTCTGGGCGGACGCCGATGATGGCCAGCCATTCGTGCGGGGCGCCGGTCGGGTGATTCTCCTCCAGAGTGGCGTCGAACGCCTCGAACTGGCCGGACCAGGAGCCTGTGACGGCGGCGATGCGGTCGGGGTAGTCAGCGGGCGGGTCGGGCGGATGATTCCCGACGGGGATCCACAGCGCGGCGGCGTCTCGTGCTGGCGTGGTGGCGACGAAGCCGTCGGCCATGGCCCAGTCCAGCAGGATCCGGAAGAAACCTGGGAAGATCCGCGCTCGCTCGGCCGGGTCGTCGACGAGCCACTGCGATGGTGGCAGGTCGTGGAAGGCGACGGCGATGACCTGGCTGAGAGCGTCCAGGTCAGCCGGGCCGGCGGTAACGGCCCTGTCGGAGCCGACGGCAGTCACTTTGCGTCCTCGGCGGCAAGCGGCAATGCGGAGGGGGTGGCGGCGGCGCGGTCGCCATGACCGATCGTGGCGTAGACCTCCGGGCGGTTGGCCCGCAGGGCCAGGCCCCCGGCGGCCCCGATGACGGCGATGACGGCGAAGCTGGCCGGCAGGGCCCAGTTGGCCGCGTCGCCGGGGCCGTTACCCAGCAGGGTCCCGTAGTTCAGGAGCGCGAGGACCACGATGACGCCAAGCAGGCCGGCGGCCAGGGCGGGGGCGGCGACGCGCCGCCAGACGGCCTCGCCGTGCTGGTCGCGGGCGAAGAACGCGACCACCGAGACCGAGGTCAGCGCGAGCAGGATGAGGATGCCGAACCCGCCGGTGGTGCCGAGCCAGAAGAACAGCTCGGTCATGGGGGTCAAGCCGCCTGCCGCGTACGCCACGATGACGACCAGCGCCACGGCGCTCTGGGTCAGCGACGCGGCGCGGGGGATGTTGCTGCCGCCGGTGCGGCCCAGCGCAGCCGGCAGGACGTGCTCGCGGCCGAGGGCGTACATGTACCGCCAGACCACGTTGTGGAAGGCGAGCGCGGCGGCGAACAGACTGGTCACGAACAGCAGCTGCGCGGCCTGGGACAGGCCGCCGCTGCCGCCCAGCCCGAACAGCAGGCCCGGTCCCTGCGCCGTCGCCGCGGCCACGACGTGGGCCGGGCCGGCGTGCACGGATATGGCCCAGCTCACCCCGGCGTACACCACGGCGATCGCGCCCAGCGCGAGATAGGTGGCGATGGGCACGGTCCGGCGGGCGGTGCGGGCTTCTTCGGCGTAGACGGGGGCCTGTTCGAACCCCACGAACCCCAGGACGGCGATGACGGCCAGGACACCGAAGGTCCCGATGCCGCCGGAGAGCAATTTCGCCGGGGACAGCCCCGCCAGGTCGAGGTGCCCGCCGGCCGGGTGCGCCAGCCCCAGGACGGCCTCGGTGATGGTGACCACGAGCTCGATGGTCAGCAGTACCCCCAGGACCTTCCCGGCGATGTCCACCCGGGCCTGGCCCAGGATCGTGACCAGGGCCCAGGCGCCCAGCGCCCAGACCCACCAGGGCTCGTGGACGTCCAGGTGCGCGGCGGCCTCGGCCTGGATGGCGGGCCCGAGCGCGCCGTACAGGGCGACCTGCAGGAAGTTATAGGACAGCAGCGCGATCAGCGCGGAGGCCACCCCGGTGACCCGGCCCAGGCCGCGGGAGATGAAGGCGTAGAACGCGCCGGTGTTGGTTATGTGCCGGGCCATCGCCACGTACCCGGTGCTAAAGACGGCAAGGATGACAGCGATAACGACGAAGGCCGCCGGGATCCCGGTCAGCCCGGTCTCCGCGTACGCGGTCGGTATTACCCCGGCGGCCACGGTCAGCGGCGCCACGGACGCCATAATGAAGGCCAGGACGGCCAGCACGCCGAGGCGGTCGCGGGCCAGCCTCCGCGACCCAGAACCCGGCTGGGCCGCCGCGGACGTCAATTCTTCAGATTTGGACAGCATGATCTTCTCCGAGGTAGCTTCAATTGCCGAGGGCGGGGCGGGGGATATATCGGGTGGGCCGCGCGGGGGAATACCGCTGGGCGTGGCCGCGGATCATTTGATGTCCGCGTCGTACATGGCATCCGGTCCCACGGCTATCAGGACGACGCGGCGGCGTGCTGGCGCAGGTACCCGACCAGGCCGGTCACGTCCTCG
>DAIOWL010000710.1:0-4228 GCA_036758545.1 Streptosporangiaceae bacterium
GTTCCGCGGCCGCTTCCGCAGCGACCTGCTTCTCTCGCTCAATGCTCATGACCGTATGCCTCCCGGGGCGGTCGTTGCCTGGAAATCACCATACGGTCCGCTGTCGCCAGGGATGCGACGGCCTGCGTTTTGATCGCACGGAGCCCGGCTGCACCAGCCTGGCATGATGACGTGATGACCTTGTCAGCGGACTTCACGGCCACGCCTGACCGTCAGCACGAGGCGGAGATCCAGCGGTTGTGCGACGCCATGGAGGCAGCTGACCAGGCTGGCCGTTACCCGCAGCTGACCGTGGAGCGGCCCTGGTCAGTCCACAATCCGGTGCTGGAGGGTGAATTCGCTTCACCCAGGGCCATCCGCTGGTACCTGGAGCGGGAACTGACCCGGCTGGCGGCGAGCGGCGCCCGGATCTCGGTCTGTCCCGGGCGCGAAGCGCTAGACCTGCGTGATCCGCGTCTTGCGCCTGCGGTTGACGAGAGCCGCTGGGATCTGCGGCGCAAGAAACTCTTCCTGTTCGCGCCGGAGCGCATGGCGCTGTCGATCGACCGGCTCCAGCATTACACCGGGACACCCGCCGAGTCGTTCCAGCGGTACGTGCTGCTGACGAACTACTCCTGGCACGTGGAGGAGTTTCGCGCCGCCCTGCCCGGTTGCACCGGCCCGGACTCTGATGGCCGGCAGATGCCCGCGTGGCACCACATGCTGCCCGGGCGTTCGGGCGTGACCATGGTGAACATAGGAGTCGGGCCGTCGAACGCCAAGACGATCACCGATCATCTCGCTGTGCTGCGCCCGGACCTCGTGCTGATGATCGGGCACTGTGCCGGCCTGCGCAACCACCAGGAAACCGGAGACCTGGTGCTGGCGACCGCCTACGTGCGCGATGACCATGTCCTTGACGACATGCTGCCGCTGAGCGTTCCGGTCGTATCGAACCACACGCTGAACACGCTGCTGCTCGGCGAGTTGACGGCCCGGCGCCTGCGCAGCCGGATGGGGATCGTCTACACCACCGCGAACCGGAACTGGGAGCTGCACCTGGCGCTGGTCGACAATCGCCTCCGCCAGTCGCGCGCCCTCGCCGTGGACATGGAGTCCGCGACCGTGGCCGCGAACGGATTCCGCTACCGGATCCCCACCGCCACCTTGCTGGCGGTCAGCGACAAGCCATTGCATGCCCAGCCCAAGCTCAGCGCGGACGCCCAGACCTTCTACGCTGCCAGCCGCCGCCAGCACGTCGAGATTGCCATCTCCGTAACCGAAAAGGTCAGGCAGCTGTACCCAGATGGCCTGCCCGCAGCCGACCTCCGCTCCGCCGACGAGCCGCTGCTCGGCACATCCGACGCCGAGCCGACTCAGGCGCCGAGCCCAGCCAATGTGACGCCAGATCACCAGGGCAACATCTGAAACGCCCCGACTCTGGGGCGAACACGAACTACGTCCGCCGCAAAGTGCCGTCAGATGACGACTATTCATCGCCCGGCCCGGTGGAGTCCCTTAAGAGGTGACACGCATCATCGGAAGGAAAGGACGTGCCCCCGTGTCCCATCACCTCGACACGCCGCTGGCGGCTCAGACCGGCCAGCTGTTCATCGACGACCTGTACGTGTTCCCCGGCCAGGGCAGCACCGTGTTCGTCATGGACGTCAACTCCAATGTCAACGGCCTGCACTCCGAGCCAGGCTTCCACCCCGAGGCGCGCTATGAGTTCAAGGTGCACTTCGGCGGCGCTGACTTCGAGACCCTGACCTACCGGGTGTCCTTCGGCGAGGCGGACTCCGGCGGACGGCAGGCCCTGCGGCTGCACGCCCTGACGGACGCCCAGGCGCGCGAGGACTCCGCGGCCGGGGTCCTGATGCTGGAAGGCCGGACCGGCGAGACAGCCACGGCGGACGGCACCCGGCTGTGGGCCGGGCGGACCGCCGACTCGTTCTACATCGATCTGTCGCTGCTGGCTATCGTCAACGCGGCAGTGGCCAGCGGGACCGCGCCGAACCTATCCGTGTGGCGGCCGGAGGGCGCGCAGAACAGCTTCGCAGGCACGTTCGTCCACTCGATCGTGCTGGAGGTCTCCCACCAGCACCCGCTGCTGCGGCCCGGGGCCCGCACCGGCGTGTGGTGCGCCACCAAGCTGGCCACCGACGCTGGCGGCTGGCGGCAGATCAACCGGGCCGGGCACCCGATGATGTGGCCGATCTTCTGGCCGGACGACACCCAGTTCACCAACCCGGCCAACACCCGGCACCCGTCCGAGGACGTCGACGCCGCGGCCAAGTACATCGGCGAACAGATCGCCGCCATCGTCGCGGCCAGCGGGACCTCCGCGGACCCGCAGGGCTATGGTCAGGCCGTGGCCCAGGACCTGTTCCCCGACGTGCTGTCCTACGTGGTCGGCACGCCCGCGGTCTACGGATTCGCCGCCCGCAACGGCCGGACCATGGCCGACAACGCCCCCGAGGCCATGTTGTCCCTGGTCACCAACACCGCGGTGCCCTCCGGTCTCAAGCCGTCCGTCGCCCAGGACCAGCGCAGCGCCACCTTCCCCTACGTCGTGCCAGCCAGCGCGACAGTGCACTAGGCACAGCGCTAGCCAACTGGCGGATACGACGCCGGCCCACCGGATCTCAGACTGGCCGGCATGGGTCAAGGGAGGTCGCGATGAGTGCCGATGTTGTTTCGCTGCCGGCCGTGCGTGGCTCGGAGGCAGGCACGGTGGTGCTGTCCGTCAACGGCCAGGAACGTGAGCTGCGGATGGAGCCCCGGGTAAGCCTGCTGGACGCGTTGCGTGAGCATCTGGGGCTGACGGGCTCCAAGAAGGGCTGTGACCAGGGCACCTGCGGTGCGTGCACGGTGTGGGTGGATGACAGGCGGGTGCTGGCGTGCCTGACGCTGGCGGTCACGTGCGAGGGCCGCGAGGTGACCACGATCGAGGGGCTGTCCGCTGAGGGGGCGCTGCACCCGATGCAGGCCGCATTCGTCGACCGGGACGCGTTCCAGTGCGGCTACTGCACCCCGGGCCAGATCATGTCGGCGGTGGCCGTGCTGAAGGAGGGGCACGCGGGTGACGACGCCGAGATCGCCGAGTGGATGAGCGGCAATATCTGCCGCTGCGCGGCGTATCCGAACATCCGGGCTGCGATCCGCGACGTGCGCGACGCGGCCGGGAGTGCAGGGTAGTGCGGCCGCTGAGTTACGCACGGGCGACCGATGCGGACGCCGCGATCGCGCTGGTCACTGCGCACCCGGAAGGCACGTTCCTGGCGGGCGGGACGACCGAGGTGGACCTGACACGCCAGGACGTGCTGCGGCCGGGGCTGCTGGTAGACATCAACGATCTGCCGCTGGATGGCGTCGAGGACCTGCCGGGCGGGGGCCTGCGGATCGGCGCGCTGGCGCGGATGAGCGACGTGGCCCGGGCGCCCGCGGTGGTGGCCCGGTTCCCGGTGATCTCGCAGGCGCTGCTGGCGGGTGCCTCGGCGCAGTTGCGGAACATGGCCTCGATGGGCGGCAACTTGTGCCAGCGGGTGCGGTGCAGTTACTTCCGTGACGTGGCGTCGCCGTGTAACAAGCGCGATCCGGGCAGCGGCTGCCCCGCGATGGATGGCATGAACCGGGGCCATGCCATCCTCGGGGGCAGCGGCACCTGCATCGCCACGCATCCGTCGGACGTGGCGGTCGCGCTGGTCGCCGTGGATGCGGTGGTGCACACCCGCGGGCCGGGCGGAGAGCGGGCTATCGGCATCGACGACTTCTTCCTCCTGCCGGGCGATACCCCCGATCGGGAGCATCCGCTCGACCACGGCGAGCTGATCACCGCGATCGAGGTCCCCGCGCTTCCGGTGGCGTGCCGCTCGGTGTACCTGAAGTTCCGTGATCGTCAGTCGTATGAGTTCGCGCTGGCCTCGGTCGCGGCCGCGATCCGCGTCGAGGATGGCACCGTCGCCGAGGTGCGGCTGGCGCTGGGCGGCGTCGGCACCAAGCCGTGGCGGGCCCGGCGTGCGGAGGCAAGCCTGCTCGGCCGTCCGGCCGGCGAAGGCAGCTTCGCGGAGGCCGCCCGGCAGGAGCTAGCCCAGGCCACGCCACGGCGGCAGAACGAGTTCAAGGTTGAGCTCGCGCAGCGGGCGATCGTGCGGGCCCTGAACACGCTGACGGGCGGAGATACGCGATGAGCGGGTACATCGGACAGGACGTGCCCCGGGTCGAGGGCCCGGCGAAGGTAACCGGCTCG
>DAIOWL010000711.1:0-1642 GCA_036758545.1 Streptosporangiaceae bacterium
CCGGGATCGCCGCCGCGCTGCAGTTGCGCGCCGCCGGCGGCTTCACTGCCGATCAGATCGACCGGATCGACATCGATATGCCCGCGGCCGCGTACGGCCACGGCGGCTGGCAGGCCGAACGCCCGCTCGCGCCGATCGGCGCGCAGATGAACATCATGTACACCGTCGCGGTCGCGCTGCTGGACGGCGCCGTGCTCATCGACCAGTTCGCCGAGGACCGCATCAACCGGGACGACGTGTGGAACCTGATCGGCCGCACCCGCACCCACCACCACAAGGCCTACGACGCGCTGCCCCTGGCAGACCAGCTCACCACCCGCGTAGCGGTGACGCTGAAGGACGGCAGCACCCGCGAGAAGACCGTCGCGCACCCGCCAGGCACCGGCGACAACCTGCTCACCGGCCCCGACATCGTCGCCAAGTACCGCAGCCTGACCCGCCCGGTGATCGACACCGGCCGGCAGGACGCCATCGAGAAGGCCGTGCTCAACCTCGACGCACTCGACGACATCAGCACGCTGACCGACCTGCTGACCCCGGCCGTCCACGCTGCCCTCGGCTAAAGCGCAGGTTCCCACCTGCTCCCGACGCCGGGAGCAGCCCAAAGGAGTAAGTCATGGCAGCGATCACCATCGACCAGCGGTCCGCGCTGGTCCTGATCGACCTGCAAAAGGGCATCCTGGCCCTGCCCACCCTCCTCGGTCCGGATGACATTAAGAACCGGGCCCGGCGGCTGGCCGCAGCCTTCCGGGCCCATACGCTGCCAGTGGTCCGGGTCAAGCTCGCGTTCTCAGCCGACGGGGGCGATCTCCCGCCCGGCCGCGCCCTCATCCCCGGCCCGCAATCCGCCCCGCCGGCGGCGTATTCCGAATTTCCCGAGGACTTCCCCCCGCACCCCGGCGACATCGTCGTGGTCAAGCGGCACTGCAGGGCGTTCACCGGAACCGAGCTGGACCTCCAGCTCCGCCGCCGCGGCATGACCCAGATCGTGCTAGCAGGCATCTCCACCAGCATTGGGGTGGAATCCACAGCGCGCAGCGCCTGGGAAAACAGCTACAACCTGATCTTCGCCGAAGATGCCATCACCGATGTCGACGCTGCTTCCCACACGCACACCTTCACCAAGATCTTTCCCCACCTCGGCGAGATCGCCGCAACCGGACAGATCATCGACACCCTCAACGGCCGATCCGCGGGCCCGGAGCCGGGCCCGGCGGCCGGAGGATCGATTACCCATATTTCCCGGAGGAGCGAAAATGCCGGTCTATGACGCTGCGAATGTCCCGGACACGGTCGGTCGCGGGACGCTGGACCCGGAGCTGGCGGCATGGCTGCCGTACGGTCCGACCCTCGGCGCCGACGTCTCGATCGCGCAGGGCCGCCGCGACCACATGCAGCTTGGCGCAGGCCCCTGGCCGTCAATCGGTGCCGTCGGCACGCTGGTCCTGCCGGGCCCGCACGGATCGGTCACGGTCCGCCGTCACACTCCCAGCTCGCCGGCCAGCTCTCCCTCAGGCGCGCTGGTGTACATCCACGGCGGCGGGTTCACCTACGGCACCCTGGATGAGTTCGAGGTGCCGATGCGGCTGATCGCCGAGCGGGCCGGGATCGTGACCTACATCGTGGAGTACCAGCTGGCTCC
>DAIOWL010000711.1:1742-4226 GCA_036758545.1 Streptosporangiaceae bacterium
CCATCCTGGTCACCAACGGATTCGACCCGCTGCGCGACGTCGGTCACGCCTACGCCCGCAAGCTCGCCGCGGCCGGCAACGACCTGACCTACATCCACAATCCCGACCTCACCCACGGGTTCCCGCAGTTCACCCGCTCCTCAGCCGCCTGCTACCAGGCCACCCTCGAACTCGCCGACCTCATCAAGACCAAGATCGGCTGACGCCACGGTGACCTAGCACAAGCCGGCCTGTCAACGGTCTGGAGCTCGCGCGCCGCAAGCCAGCCGAACCTCGGGCGCCGGGGGCCGCGCCCCGAAGCACACGACCTGCCGGAGGTGACAGCCGCCTCCGGCCCGCCAGTGGCGGAACCACCCGATAGGAGAAAACATGAGCACCACCACACGGACCCCGGCGGTACCTGGCGTCCTGCAAGATCCGATCAGCAATCGCGGCGTGGCCTTCAGCCAGGCCGACCGCGACAGGCTCGGCCTGACCGGGCGGCTGCCATCGGCAGTGCTGACACTGGACCAGCAGGCGCTCCGCGCCTACCAGCAGCTCCAGCGACAGCCCGGTGACCTGGCCAAGAACGTGTACCTGGAGCAGCTGCACGACCGCAACGAGACCCTGTACTACCAGGTGCTGGCCGACCACCTGGCCGAGCTGCTGCCGGTCGTCTACGACCCGACCGTCGGGGACGCGATCGAGAAATACTCCCACGACTACCGGCGCCCGCGCGGCATCTACCTGTCCATCGACCGGCCCGATGACATCGCCAAGGCGTTCGCCACCCTCAAGCTCGGCCCCGACGACGTCGACCTGATCGTGTGCAGCGATGCGGAGGAGATCCTCGGCATCGGCGACTGGGGCGTGGGCGGCATCCAGATCGTGGTCGGCAAGCTGGCCGTCTACACCGCCGCGGCCGGCATCGACCCGCGCCGCGTCATCCCCGTATCCCTGGACGTCGGCACCGACAACGAGACACTGCTGAACGACCCGCTGTACCTGGGCAACCGGCACGCCCGGGTCCGCGGCGCCGCCTACGACGCGTTCATCGCCAAGTACCTGCAGACCGCGTCGTCGCTGTTCCCGGACGCGCTGCTGCATTTTGAGGACTTCGGCCCGGGCAACGCGCGGCGGATCCTGGTCACCTACCGGGACAAGTACCGGATCTTCAACGACGACATGCAGGGCACGGGGGCGATCACCTTGGCCGCGACGCTGTCCGCGGTCAAGGTAACCGGCGTGCCGATGCGGGAGCAGAAACTCCTGGTGTTCGGGGCCGGGACCGCCGGGGTCGGCATCGCCGACCAGCTCCATGACGCCATGGTCCGCGACGGCGCCACCCCGGAGCAGGCCACCGCACAGGTGTGGCTGGTGGACAAGCAGGGGCTGCTCACCAGCGACATGCCCGGCTTGCGCGACTACCAGCAGCCGTACGCCCGCAACCCGGCCGAGGTCACCGGCTGGTCCGGCGGTGGGACGATCTCGCTGCTCGATGCCGTCCGGCACGTCAAGCCGACGATCCTGCTCGGCACCTCGACCGCGCACGGGGCGTTCACCCGGGAGGTCATCGAGACCATGAGCGCGGGCGTGGAACGGCCGGTCGTGTTCCCGATCTCCAACCCGACCTCCCGGATCGAGGCCATGCCGGCCGACGTCATCGAATGGTCCAGGGGGAAGGCGCTGGTCGCTACCGGCATCCCGGTAGCACCCGTTGAGTACCAGGGCGTGACCTACCAGATCGGGCAGGCCAACAACGCGCTGCTGTACCCGGGGCTGGGCCTGGGCACTATCGTCTCCGGCGCCGCCAAGGTGACGCCGGGCATGCTGCTCGCCGCCGCCGAGGCGGTAGCCGGCCAGGTCGACGTCAGCGCACCCGGAGCGCCGCTGGTACCACCGGTGGAGAACCTGCGCGCCTCCTCGGCGACCACCGCTGTCGCGGTGGCCCAGGCCGCCATCAACGACGGCGTCGCCACCGCCAAGCCCGCCAACCTGGTACAGGCGGTACAGGACACCATGTGGCAGCCCGCCTACCCGGACGCCTGATACCGACGGGTCCGGGCCGTCGCCGCGGACGGCGTCACCCGGCCCTATCCCGGAAATCTGAACCATCAACCTCACCACGCGGTTGATAAGAAAAGGAAGCATCATGACGAACCCGGACAACGAGGAACCGGAGATCCTCGACCTCCCGGTGGGGCTGGACGCCACCGGGACGCGGCAGGAGTTCGACAGCCTGGGCAAGGTCCAGGTGCCCGCCAACCGGTACTGGGGCGCGCAGACCCAGCGCAGCCTCCAGCACTTCAACATCGGCCACGACAAGATGCCCAAAGAGGTCTACCACGCCTACGGCTACGTGAAAAAAGCGGCAGCGATCGTGAACACCAAGGCCAGGCGGCTGCCCGAGTGGAAGGGAGAACTGATCGCCCGGGTGTGCGACGAGGTGATCAGCGGGGCGCTGGATGAGGACTTTCCGCTGTACGTGTGGCAGACCGGGTCCGG
>DAIOWL010000712.1:0-4212 GCA_036758545.1 Streptosporangiaceae bacterium
CCACGGTGGCGGCGGCGACCGACTGCACGAACCCCGTGATCAGCGCGACGGCGATGAATACCCGGCTCTGCGAGCTGCCCGTGATCAGCGCCCAGCAGAGCCCGGCCACGAGGATGGCGCAGACGATGACCGTCGCGCCGTTGAGGCCGGCGATCTGGACCAGGCGCACGGACACCCGCCAGCCGAGGGCGCGCAGCGCGACGTGGTGGAAGTAGAACCCGAGCGACTGGACGGGCCTGGCCAGGCCGCGGATGCGCTGGGTGTGCCGGGCGTAGCTCTCCAGCACCACGGGCACCTGCACCAGCAGGCCCGCCAGCCAGCCGGCCGTCACGGCGTGCTCGCGCCACCGCGGCAGCGCGACCAGCCGCAGCAGCACCAGCGGTGCGTAGATGACCGCGAGGATCTCCGAGGAGGCGGCGGCGAACCCGACGAGCGCTGCGGCCGTCATCCCGGCCCAGTTTTTCGGCCGCCACAGCAGGGCGAAGAACAGCGCGGTCAGTACGTACCAGGGGGCGCCGACGGCGCTGTCGGCGATCTCGATCGGTGCCAGCGGCAGCAGGATCAGGGCCGCGCCGGCCAGCGCCCGCAGCCAGGGAGACCGGATCCACCCGTCCATGGCGTGATAGGTGAACAGCGCGCACAGCGCGGCGATGCCGGCCCCGGCCAGCGCGTAGGGCACCGCGGCGTCCGCCAGCGGCAGGTAGGAGACCAGCTGGCCGACCAGGCGGGGCATGAGCTGCTCGTAGCCGCCGAAGGGCACCAGCAGGTGCCACGGGCGGGCCAGCGCGTCGAACAGGAAGACCCCCTGGTCCTCGGCGTAGACAGAGTCCCAGGACGGGATGCCGGCGATCCGCGGCAGCAGCACGGCCGCCCCCGCGCACACCGCGGCCACCTGGAAGGCAACGCAGACAGCCCGCCGCCCCGCGGACCTGGCCGCGTCCGCGTGTCCCGGCCCGGACTCCGGCACGGGCCGGGGCTCAGGCGCCTCCGGGAACAGCACGCCCAGCGCCGCGCGCACCCTGCGTACCGTGCCGTCGGCTGGCTCAGAGGCAGGGCCCGGCCGCGCGGACGGCGGCCCAGACTTCCGCAGACCCGTACGATCGGGCATTCTGGCCTCCCAGGCAAGGCGCCACGGGGCGGGCCGCAGCCTCCCGACGTGCCAGCAGAAACCAGCCACCCCGAAAAGGGCCAGTGTAGTCAGTGGCGGCTAGGAGCACGGTGATGGCGAGCCAGGGTGCCCCCGCCGGTGCTCCCCTAGCGCATGACTACGGAGCCCAGGCTGCGCATGACCTGCTTGCGCATCACGACGAACAGCACCACCAGGGGCAGCACGGACAGCAGGACGGCCGCCATCACGGCCGGCACGTTGATGGCGTACTGGCCCTCCAGCTTGGTCAGGCCGAGCGGCAGCACGGCCACGCTGTTGCTCTGGGTGAGGACGAGAGGCAGGATGAAGTTGTTCCACACGTCCAGGCCGTCGTAGATGGCCAGCGTGGCCAGCACCGGCATGGACAGCGGCACGATCAGCCGGCGGAAGACCGTCCACTCGGTGCCGCCGTCGACGAGCATCGCTCCGATGAGCTCGCGCGGGATGTCCCGGACGAAGCTCACCATGACCAGCACGGAGAGCGGCACGGCGGCGGCGCTCATGGTGAGCATCAGCGCGAACAGCGTGTCGTATAGGTGCAGCTTGTAGACGAGCAGGTAGAGCGGCACGATGATGGCCTGGATCGGGATGGCCAGTCCGATCAGCAGGATGAGGAACGAGGCACCCGCGGCCCGGGTCGAGCGCCGCACGATGCGGAACGCCGCGCCCAGGCAGATCGTCAGCGTGAGCACGACGCAGACCGCGGTGAGGATCGCGCTGTTGACCAGGTACCGGCCCAGCCCGACGCCGAACACCGTGCCGTACTCGGATACCGTAAGCCCGCCAGAAGGCAGCCAGGGGTTCTCGGTCAGGTACGTTCCCTGGCTCCGGAAGCTGGCCAGCACCATGTAGTAGATGGGCGCGATGACCACCACCAGCCAGGCGGTGGCCAGGACAACAGCTACCACCCGGCCGGGATGTACCCGGCGGCGGCGCCTGGGAGGGGTGCCGCGGACGGACTGAGAGCCGGAGCGAACAGGACGGGCAGTGGCGACACCGCTCATGCGGCCCCTTCCTGCTGGCTGGCCATGGAGGCGAAGCCGCTGAACCTGACCAGGCCGAACGCGACACCCACGCCGAACACGCCGAGGACCACGGCCAGCACGCTGGCGTAGCCGAACTCGTTCTGCTGGAACGCCGCCTGGTACATGTCGAGCGAGAGCACCCGCGTGGTGTAACCGGGGCCGCCGTTCGTCATGATGTAGATGATGTCGAAGTAGGTCAGCGACCCGACGATGACCAGCGTGCTCGACGTGACGATGGTGTAGCGCAGCTGCGGGAGCGTCACCCGCCAGAACAGCTGGGCCGGGCAGGCCCCGTCCAGCCGCGCCGCCTCGTAGAGCACCATCTTCGGCCGCCCGCCTGATCGCCTGAGCTACGCATGACGACATGGGATCTCCTCCCGGCGCCGCAGGACTATGAAATATTCAGAAATATTTCGACCGTGCCTCATCCTAGATAGCGCTCTAAGACCGATCAACCCTTTGTTTCCGATACGTTGCGAGCGGCAATTCGCCCGACGTCCCTGCTTACTTGCAGATCACGAGTTTCCGCGTGACGATCGCTTCGGTATGGGTTTACGATGCCGTTATCGAAACTATTTCGAGAGAAGGGCCGGAGAGAATGGGAGTGCCGTCCAGCAGCGAGCAGGCGCCCGACCGGGCGGCTACCGTGCCTACTGTGCCGCGTGTCAGCCGGGATGGCGCGTCCCCTGGTCGAACCACGGGCCTTGGCCAGACCACGGGCCTCAGCCGGACCACGGGCCTCAGCCGGACCACGGGGAATCGCGCCGCAGGCCGGACCACGCTCGCGGTCATCGCGGCCGAGGCCGGCGTCTCGCTCCCCACCGTGTCGAAGGTGGTCAACGGGCGGCCCGACGTCGCCGCCGACACCAGGGCCAGGGTGGAGCGGCTGCTCGACGAGTACCAGTACACCCGGGTCGGAACGGGCAGGCAGCGTCGTACCGGGCTCATCGACCTGGTCTTCAGCGGCCTGGACAGCCCGTGGGCCGTGGAGATCCTGCGCGGTGTCGAGGAGTGGGGCGCGAGCCACGAGACCGGGGTCGCCGTCTCCGCCGTGCGGCACGGGAACGCCCGCCCGGCCAGCTGGACCAGCGCGCTGGCCAGCCACGACACCGATGGCGTGATCGTGGTGATCTCCGAGGTCACCGAGGACCAGCTGCAGCAGTTGCGCAGCGGAGGCATCCCGCTGGTCGTGGTCGATCCGGCCAACCCGCCACCGCCCGACCTGGCCAGCGTCGGCGCCACCAACTGGGCCGGCGGGCTGGCGGCCACCGAGCACCTGCTCAGCCTTGGCCATCGCCGGATCGCCGCCATCGGGGGCCCGGAGGACTACCTGTGCAGCCGGGCCCGGATCGACGGGTACCGTTCGGCCCTCGAGCGGGCCGGCATCGCCTTCGACCGGGCGCTGGTCCGGCACGGCGACTTCCAGCACGAGGGCGGCTTCCGGGCCGGGCACGAACTGCTCGACCTGGAGCCCAGGCCGACCGCGATCTTCGCCGGCAACGACCAGCAGGCGCTGGGTGTCTACGAGGCGGCGCGGCAGCGCGGGCTGCGGATCCCGCAGGACCTGAGCGTGGTCGGCTTCGACGACCTGCCGGTCGCCCGCTGGGTCTCGCCGCCGCTGACCACGGTGCGCCAGCCGCTGGCCGAGATGGGCCGGGCGGCCGCCCAGATGCTCGGCGAGCTCATCGAGAACCGGCCGCTGTCCACCAGACGGGTCGAGCTCTCCACCGAGCTGATCACGCGGGAATCCACCGGGCCGGCCCGATGACCCGGCCTGCGGTAAGCCAGGCCGGTACGAGCGCCGGCGCCTGGCGCGATCCGCTCCGCCCGGCCGCCGAACGGGTCGCGGATCTGCTCGCCCGGATGACGCTGGAGGAGAAGGTCGCGCAGCTGACCAGCGTCTGGCCCGGCGACCAGCCGCGCGACAGCAACGTGGCACCGATGCAGGGCGACTTCCGCGACCCGGAGGGGCCGTTCACCGAGCTTACGTCCGCGGCCTGCAGTCCGCCGGGATCCAGGCCACGCTGAAGCACTTCGCCG
>DAIOWL010000713.1:0-4211 GCA_036758545.1 Streptosporangiaceae bacterium
GGCTCCAGGCAGGTCGGCAGGCAGGAGACCTCCGCGGACCAGTTGGCGTTCTGGAAGTACGGCATGCTCTGCCTGCGCGCGGCGGCCGCGGCGGGATCGGGCGGATCGACCACCCGGTGCAGGGTCGACCGCCACCGGTCGTTGGTCCAGCGCGCCATCAGATCACCGATGTTGATCACGAACGCGCCGGGCACCGGCTCCACGCCGGCCCACCGGCCGCCGGGGCCGAGCACCTCGAGACCGCCCACCGCGTCCTGCCGCAGGATCGTCAGCGTGCCGTAGTCGGTGTGGGCGCCCGCCCGCAGCTGCCCGGGCAGCGGGGCCGTGTCCCGGGCCGGGTAGTTGATAGCGCGCAGCGCGTTCGCGGCCTGCCCGGTCTGGCCCGCGAGGAACCCGGGCGGCAGGCCCAGGCCGCGGGCGAACAGCGACATCAGGCGGTCGCCGAGATCGCGCATGGCGTCGTAGTAGGCCGTCCACGCCACCCGGAGTTCGGGCAGCGCCGCGGGCCACAGGCTGGGGGACCAGGCCCAGGCCTCGTCCGGACCGGCGAACGGGCGCGTCGGCCGGGACGGCGGGCCCGCGTTGAAGACCTCCTTCAGGTCCGGCGGGGCCGCGCCGGCGATCGACTGGCTCAGCGACTCACCCGCCAGCGGGATGTACCCGTACGGGTAGTCCGGATCAGGCCGGGCCACGCTCAGCTTGTCCGCGGGCGGCAGGTCGAAGAACCTCGTCGCCGCCGTCCACGCGCGCTCGGCGACCTCGCCGGGGACGCCGTGCCCGGTTACCTGGAAGAAGCCCGCCGTACGGCAGATCTCGTCCAGCTCCGCGCCGACGGCCACAGGGTCAACGGAGATGTCGACAACCGGAACAAACGACACGGCGGCCTCCTTTCCTGTGGCGCCATCGAGCGAGCCGATGGCACATTGGTCCGGTTAGAGTCGGCCCAACGGCACATCGACCCGGGTCAGCCACCGTTAATCTACCGATCGTATGTTAGTTTATGGGCATGACCCTGCCCACCATGGGCGAGCGCGTCGCCGAGTCGCGGCGGCGGCATGCCGAGGCGCTCCAGATGGGCGGCGAGCAGGCGGTGGACAGGCACCGCGTGTCCGGCCGGCTGCCGGTGCGCGAGCGGATCGCGCTGCTCCTCGACGAGGGCTCCTGGTTCGAGACCGGCCTGCTGGCCCAGCCGGAACGGCGCACCGGGAAGAAGGTGCCCGGCGACGGGGTGGTCACCGGGTTCGGCCGCATGGACGGGCGCACGGTCGGCCTGATCGGCATCGACGCGACCGCACTGGCCGGCACGACCGCGCCGGTCAGCATGCGCAAGCAGGGCCGGGTGATCGAGCAGGCGCAGCGGTTCGGCTACCCGCTGGTGCTACTCTGCGACGCCGACGGCGGGCGCATTCCCGACGTCATGGGCTGGCGTTTCAGCGGCCTGCCGCTGGACTTCCAGACCTTCCTCAGGCCGCGGCCCGGTGAGCCGCCGGTGCCGCGCGCGGCGGCGGTGCTCGGCCCGTCCTACGGTGACTCGGCGCTGCACGCGTCGACCGCGCACTTCGTGGTCATGGTCGCGTCCGCCGCCGTCGCGCTGTCCGGGCCCTCGGTGGTCGAGGCGGCTATCGGCGAGCAGCTCACCGACGCCGAACTGGGCGGCCCCGACGGCGCCCAGGCCACCGGGAACGCGCACATGGTGGTCCAAACCGAGGCGGACGCGTTCGCGGCGATCACCGCGTTCCTGTCCTACCTGCCGTCCAGCGCGGCGAGCCCCGCGCCCGTGGCCCCCGCGGCCGCGCCCGCGGCCGACCCGGCCGCTCTGGCGTCCGTCGTGCCCGCCGCCAGGCGCACCGCCTACGACATGCGCCGGGTCCTGGAGGCGATCGCGGACCGGGACTCGCTCTTCGGATGGGCCGCACGCTGGGGGCCGAGCCTGATCACCGCGCTGGCCCGGATCGAGGGCCACCCGGTCGGTATCGTGGCCAGCCAGCCGCTGGCCGCGGCGGGCGCGCTGGGCCCGGCCGCGCTGGCCAAGGAGACCACGTTCGTCGACTTGTGCGACACGTTCAACCTGCCCCTGGTGTTCCTGCACGACGTGCCCGGCCTGATGATCGGCGCGCAGGCCGAACGGGACGGCATCCTGCGCGCCTACGAGGCCGTGGTGTCGCGGATCGCCACCGCGCAGGTGCCCAAGATCGGGGTGGTGCTGCGCAAGGCCTACGGCGGCGGGCACTTCGCCATGGGCGGCCGGCCCACCCACCCGGATTTCCTGTTCGCCTGGCCGTCGGCCGAGCTCGGCTTCATGGCCCCGGAAGCGGGGGTCCGCACCGTGCACCGGCGGCGGATGGAAGCCGTCCTGGCCGAGCAGGGCGCGGCCGCGCGGGACGCCCTGGCCGCCGAGCTGACGGCGGACTGGATGGCCGAATCCGAGCCGTGGGAGGCAGCCGCGCACCTGTCCGTGGACGACGTGATCGAGCCGGGCGCCACCCGCGACGTCATCGCCCGCGCCCTGGAGCTGGCCTGGGGCAGCCGGGACCGGAGGGTCGTTCGGCCATGGACCCGGTGACCTCGCTGCCTCATTTCAACCATTTTGAGACCGAACGGGCGGGGCCGGTCGCCCTCTTGCGGATCAACCGGCCGGGCAAGGCCAACGCGCTCACGGCCGCATTCTGGCCGCAGCTACGCGGCCTGCTCGACGCGGCGGCGGCGCAGCCCGGCGTGCGCGCGGTCGTACTCACCGGGAGCGGTGACCGGGCGTTCTCCGCCGGCGGCGACATCGAGGCGTTCGCCGAACTCGACGGCGCCGCGGCGCGCCGCGACTTCGTCGCCGACTGCCTGCGGACCTTCGCGGCGATCGAGGAGTGCCGGCTGCCCGTCATCGCGGCGGTCAACGGCGTGGCCCTGGGCGGCGGCTGCGAGCTCGCGCTAGCCTGCGACATGGTGCTAGCCGCCGAGCACGCCGCCTTCGGCCTGCCGGAGGCCTCCGTCGGGCTCGTCCCCGGCTTCGGCATCCTGCGCGCGCCGTCGGTCCTCGGGCGGCACACGGCCAAGCTCATGGTGCTGGCCGGCGAGCGGATCAGCGCCCAGCGGGCCTACGAGCTGGGGCTGGTCCAGCAGGTCCTGCCCGCGGGCGAGCTCATGCCGGCCGCGCTGCGGCTCGGCGCGAAGATCGCCGAGCGGGCGCCGCTCGCGGTGGAGGTCGGCAAGCGCATGGTCAACCGGGGTGTGGACCGCGGCGAGGCCGGCTACGGCGTCGAGGCCGTCACCATGCTCTACTCGACCCGCGACGCGGCCGAGGGGATCCGGGCCTTCACCGAGCGACGCGAGCCGCGGTTCGAGGGACGCTGAGCCATGGAGCCGTTTGTCGCAGAGCCATTCGTAGCGCTGATGCGCCGGTACTGCATCGACTACACCGCCCGGCACGACCTGAGCGTCTGCGACGACATCATGGTCCCTGGCTACACGCTGCACATGGGGGTCCACCACCTGGCCGGGCGGGACGAGGCCTACAAGCCGGCCGCCGCGGCCCAGTTCCGCCAGTTCCCCGGGCTGTGCCTGACCGTCAACGAGATCATCTGCTCCGGCGACCGGCTGGCCCTGCGCTTCACCGAGCATGGCGCCTCGGTCCGGCACGACGGCGCCCGCGCGGCCTGGGGCGGCGTCGGCCTGTACCGCTGGGACGGGCAGCGGCTGCTGGAGAACTACGTCGAGCAGGACTACCTCGGCCGTAGGCGCCAGCTCGCCGGCGACGGCCCGGATCCGGTCGAGCCTCCGGCCGTCGCGCCGTGGGATACCCGGTCCGTTCGGGCTGATCTGGCGGCGGAGGCCGTGGTGCGCGGCTGGCTGGCCGCGGGGGACCTCACCGGGGTCACCGTCGACGACGGCCATCCGGCGCACCGCCTCGTGGCGGCCGGCCGGACCGACATCAGCGTGCTGTTCTCCGCGGGACCCCGGGTCGCCTTCCACGCCGTGCGGCACGGCCCGCTCACCGGCGAGGACCCGCGCTTCACCGGCGACGGCGAGGCGATGCTGCACCTGGCCGGGGTGGTCCGGGTGGCCGGCGGCCAGGTCGCCGGGGGACGCGTGATCACCGACCGGCTCGGGCTGCTGCGGCGGCTGACTGCGGGGGATTACCGGGGGTCGTCCCCCGGGGAAAACACGGCCGGGCCTTAGATGCGCCTCGGGCTCTACTACGACCTGCGCAACCCGGGCGG
>DAIOWL010000714.1:0-4203 GCA_036758545.1 Streptosporangiaceae bacterium
CCAGCACGGTGACGATGGCCGTCACCGTCGTGGGCAGCGCGCTCACCGCGGCGGCGGCGCTGCCGTACATCCTCGAGATCGGGCGCGGCCGGGCCCAGCCCAGGATCGCGTCCTGGAGCATCTGGGCCGTCGTGCAGGCCATCGGCACCGCCTCGGCGTTCGGCGCCGGTCAGCTGCCCACGGCGTGCTACACCCTGCTCTGCGCGGCGGGCTGCGCCGCCGTGGTCTTCCTCGGGTGGCGGCACGGGAGCAGGGAGTTCGGCCGGCTGGACGCGGTGTGCGTGACCCTGGCCGCGGAGGGCGTGGCGCTGCTCGCGGTGGCCACCTGGGTGCCCGGGTTCATCCCCACCTCGTGGGCGGTCGCCGTGTCGGTGGCGACCGACTTCCTGGCCTACCTGCCGACGTTCCACCACGCCTGGCGCCGGCCCAGCGAGGAGCCGTGGGTTCCCTACGCGATGTTCGGCGCCGCCGCCGCGCTGGTCCTGCTGGTCGCGGACTACCGGATCCTCGTCGGGGTGATCTACCCGACCTACCTGTTCGCCGCCGACGCGGCCATGGTCATCATGATCCTGGCCAGCCCGCACTACGCTCGTCCGCTGCCGTCGGCGGGCCGCTCGCGGTCGGTTCCGGCCGAACCACCCATGCGGCTGTCGGTCGCCTCGGCGCAGTGGCGGCCGGTGACCGGCAGGGACTGGCGCCAGCCGGACCTGGTGCCGCCGGGGGCGCCGCAGCGGGCGCGCGGCGGCTACCGCTGATGCCCCTGCGCGGCCCTACCTTATAGCTAGGCCTACTAGCTGGTAACGTCGCTGGCGTGGTGCGGCTAACTGGTCATGGCGGTACGCATGCGGTCGCGGCCGCGCGGCAGCACGGCGTATCGGTGATGTTCACGCTGTCCGGCGGGCACGTGTTCCCGCTCTACGACGCGGTGGTCAAGGACGGCGCCGACGCCGCGATGCGCCTGGTGGACGTGCGGCACGAGCAGACCGCGGTGTTCGCGGCGGAGGCCACGGCGCGGCTGACCCGAACGCCCGGGCTGGCGGTGGTAACCGCCGGGCCCGGCGTGACCAACTCGGTCAGCGCGGTGACCACCGCGTGGTTCAACGGCGCGCCGGTCGTGGTGCTGGCCGGGCGCGCGCCCGACTCCCGCTGGGGCTCGGGCAGCCTGCAGGAGATGGATCATCCGCCGCTGCTCGCGCCGGTCACCAAGCGGGCCTGGACCGAGCACGACACGGCGAGGCTGGCCGGGTCGGTGGACGAGGCCTTCCGGCTGGCGGCCAGCCCGCACCGCGGGCCGGTGTTCCTGGACATCTCACTCGAGGCGATCTACGGCCAGGCCGAGGCGGACCTGGCCGAGGCCGGGCCGGACGGTCCCGCGCCGGCCGGCCCCGCACCGGACGCCGGCGAGGTGGATCACATCGCCCGATTGCTCCGAACGGCCCGGCATCCTGTCCTCGTGCTCGGCTCCGACGTATGGCTGGGCGGCGCCGAGGACGCGGCCCGGCAGGCCGCGCAGGAGCTGCGCCTGCCGGTGATCGCCAACGGCCAGGCCCGCGGCGTGCTGCCGCGCGGTCACGAGCTGCTGGTGACCCGGGCCAGGTCGGTGGCGCTGCGCCAGGCCGACCTGGTCATCGTGGCCGGGACACCGCTGGACTTCAGGCTGGGGTACGGGTCGTTCGGCCCGAAGGACGCCCCGGCCCGGGTGGTGCACGTGGCCGACGCGCCCGGCGGCATCGCCACGCACGTCCCGCTGGCCGCCTCGGCCGCCGGCGACCTGAGCGCGTTCTTCACCGCGCTGGCGGCGTCCGGTACCGGGTCCGGTTCTGGCGCCGGTTCTGGGGCCGGTTCTGGGGCCGGTTCTGGGGCCGGGCAGGCGGACCCGGAGTGGGTGCCGGGGCTGGCCGAGGCGACCCGGGCCGCGCTGGCCGCCGACGGGCCGCTGCTGGCCAGCGAGGCCGATCCGGTGCACCCGGCCCGTATCTACGGCGAGCTGCTCAAGGTCCTCGACGACGACGCCGTGGTCATCGGGGACGGCGGCGACTTCGTCTCGTTCGCGGGTAAGTACGTCGAACCGCTCCGGCCGGGCGGATGGCTCGATCCCGGCCCGTTCGGCTGCCTGGGAACCGGCCTCGGCTACGCCATCGCCGCCCGGCTCGCCCATCCGGCCGTGCAGGTCGTCTTGCTGCTCGGCGACGGCGCGGCCGGCTTCTCGCTGATGGACGCGGACACGCTGGTCCGGCACGGGCTGCCCGTGGTCATTATCTGCGGGAACAACGCCGGCTGGGGCCTGGAGCGGCATCCGATGCGCGCCCTGTACGGCTACGACGTCGCCGCCGACCTGCAGCCGGGCTGCCGTTACGACGAGGTGGTCCGCGCCCTCGGCGGCGCCGGGGAACTGGTGACCACGGCCGCGGACATCGGTCCGGCGCTGCGCCGCGCCTTCGCATCCGGCGTCCCCTACCTCGTCAACGTCGTCACCGACCCGGAGGTCGTCTACCCGCGCTCGACCACCGGGGTGTAGGCGGGGCCGTCGCCCGGCTAGCCGATCGTGGCGATCGGGTCGCCTTCCTGCACCACGTCGCCTTCGGCCACGTGCACCTTGGTGACCACGCCGGAGCCTTCGGCCAGGACCGGGATCTCCATCTTCATCGACTCAAGGATCACCAGGGTGTCACCGTCATCGACCTGATCGCCTTCCTTCGCGACGACCTTCCACACGTTCGCGACCATCTCCGCGCGGATTTCAGCCACCGGTGACTCCTCTTGTCGTTACCTGGGACGCAGCTTGCTCACCAGGGACGTATCGTAGTCCCCGCTGACGAAATCCGGGCTGGCGAGCAGGTCCGCGTGGAACGCCAGGTTGGTCTTCGGGCCGGCGATGCGGAAGGCGGCCACCGCGTCCCGCGCGCGCTCCAGGGCCTGGGCCCGGTCGGCGCCGTGGACGCAGAGCTTGGCCAGCAGCGGGTCGTAGAACGGCGTCACCGTGTTGCCTGCCTGGTAGCCGGCGTCCACCCGCACGCCGTCGCCCGCGGGCTCGTCCCACTCGGTGATCGTGCCCGGACCAGGCAGGAACCGGACCGGGTCCTCGGCGTAGATCCGCAGCTCGAGCGCGTGCCCGGCGGCGTGGATGGCGGCTGGATCGAAGCTTGGCGGCTCCCCCGCGGCGATGCGGAACTGCTGCTCGACCAGGTCGATGCCGGTGACCAGTTCGGTAACGGGGTGCTCCACCTGGAGCCTGGTGTTCATCTCGAGGAAGACGAACGAGCCCGCGTCTGCGTCCACCAGGCACTCGACGGTCCCGGCGCCGCGGTAGTCCACGGCCTCCCCGGCCTTGACCGCGGCGGCGAGCATCCGCTCGCGCAGGCTCGCCGAGACGCCCGGGGACGGGGTCTCCTCGGCGACCTTCTGGTGCCGCCGCTGCACCGAGCAGTCACGCTCGCCGAGCGCGAGCACCCGGCCGTCGGCCAGGCCGAGGATCTGCACCTCGACGTGCCTGGCCCGTTCGACGTACCGTTCCAGCAGGATGGCCGGGGAGCCGAAGAACCGTTCCGCGCGCGACCGGGCAGTCTCGAACGCCGAACGCAGCCCCGCCTCGTCCGCGGCCGCGCCCATGCCGATCCCGCCGCCGCCGCCCGCGGCCTTGACCATGACGGGATACCCGATCCGTTCGGCCTCGGTGACCGCGCTGGCTACATCGGTGACCGGCTCCCGGGTGCCCGGCGAGACCGGGACGCCGGCCTGCTCCATCAGGTTCCTGGCCTGGATCTTGTCCCCCATCTGCTCGATGGCCCCGGGACCGGGCCCCACCCAGGTCAGCCCGGCCTCGATCACCTGGCGGGCGAAATCGGCGTTCTCGGCCAGGAAGCCGTAACCCGGGTGCACCGCCGCCGCCCCGGTCTTGCGGGCGGCCTCGATGAGAGCGGCGGCGTCCAGGTAGCTGCGGGCAGGCTGGGACGGGCCGATATATAGGGCTTCGTCCGCCTCGCGGACGTACGGCAGGTCGGCGTCGGCGTCGGAGTAGACGGCCACCGCCCGGATACCCATGGTGCGAGCGGTCCTGATCACCCGCCTGGCGATCTCCCCGCGGTTGGCCACCAGCACTGAATCAAGCACCGGCCCAGCCTAATAGCGCCGGACTCTGGAGAACGCCATGAAACCCCAGATCCAGTGCGTTCGAACGCACTGGAATCCCGGTTTCACGGCGTC
>DAIOWL010000715.1:0-2065 GCA_036758545.1 Streptosporangiaceae bacterium
TCAGATGGCGGCCGGCCCGGCCGAGCGTGATCCCGGCGAAGTAGCCGCCGATGTCGCTGCACACGGTCAGGATGATGAACGTCAGCACCCGCCGCGGGCCGTCGGCCGGGGCCAGCATGGCGGCCACGAACGAGGCGAGGAACGGCAGGTACAGCACGGCGAAGACGCCCGCCGTCACGTCCTTGACGTAGCCGGAGGGACCGCCGGGCAGCCGCCAGGCGAAGATGACGACCACGGTCAGCGCGAGCGCGGCCAGCACGGCCCTGCTCCCCAGCCAGTACATGCAGGTCACGATCGCGGCCCCGCCGGCCGCCACCGGGATCACCGGGATCTCGATGCCGCGCTTGGCGAAGGCCCCGGCTAGTTCGGCCAGGGCAATGGCGATGGCCACCCCGAGGTAGATCAGGAACGTCGCCTTGACGGTGAGCAGGGTGAGGAACACCAGGCCGCCGAGTATCGCGCCCACGCCGATCGCGACCGGGAGATTGCGGCCGGTTCGCCCGGGGGGTATGGGGGGGCGGGGAGCCCCCCCATGATCGGGGGGGGTCTTGGGGGGGTCGTCCCCCCCGGACGGCACAGCGGGAAACCCGGCCACGTTAGGTACCTGAGGACCGGTACCGGCCTCGGACGGTCTGACTGGGTCGGTGGCCACCTAAACCTCGAGGAGCTCGGCTTCCTTGTTCTTGAGCAGCTCGTCCACCTGCGCCTCGTAGGTGTGAGTGAGCTCGTCGAGCTCGCGCTCGGCGCGGCGCACGTCGTCCTCGCCCGTGTCGCCGTTCTTCATCATCTTGTTCAGCGTGTCCTTGGCGTGCCGCCGGATGTTCCTGATCGCGACGCGGCCGTCCTCGGCCTTGTGCCGCGCGGTCTTGATGTACTCGCGGCGGCGCTCCTCGGTCAGCTCGGGCAGCACGATCCTGATGATCGTGCCGTCGTTGGCCGGGTTCACGCTCAGGTCGCTGTTCCTGATCGCCCGCTCGATGGCCGCCAGCGAGCTCTTGTCGAACGGCTGGATGACCACCATCCTCGGCTCGGGCACGTGGAAGGAGGCCAACTGGTTCACCGGGGTCTGCGTGCCGTAGTACTCGACCGTGATCTTGTTGAACATGCCCGGGTGCGCACGACCGGTGCGGATAATGCTGAAGTCTTCCTTGGCGACCGAGACGGCCTTGTCCATCTTCTCCTCGGCTTCGAGGAGCGTGTCATCGATCATTGTTCGGCTCCGATTTACTCGCCATGCTGTAGCGAGCTTAGCTGTCCGCCGGCCTCAGCCCGCACGATCCTCCTGCTATTGGTCCTTACTCCCGCCCATCCAGGCGGGTGATCAGCGTGCCGACCTCCTCGCCGCGGATGGCCCGGACGACGTTCCCCTCGCCCATGAGCGCGAACACCACGATCGGCAGCCCGTTGTCCATGCACAGGGTGACCGCCGTGGAATCCATCACCTTCAGCCCGCGGCTGAGGTACTCACCGTAGTCCAGCCGCTTGAACCGGGCCGCGTTCGGGGTCGTGTGCGGATCCGCGTCGTAGACGCCGTCGACCTTGGTGCCCTTGAGCACGGCGTCGGCGCCGATCTCCAGCGCTCGCTGCGCGGCCGCGGTGTCGGTGGAGAAGTACGGGGCGCCGAGCCCGGCCCCGAAGATCACCACGCGGCCCTTCTCCAGGTGCCGGACGGCCCTTCTCGGAATGTAGGCCTCGGCCACCTGGCCCATGGTGATGGCCGTCTGCACCCGGGTCTCGACACCGAGTTGCTCCAGCACGTCCTGCAGCGCCAGGCAGTTGATGACCGTGCTGAGCATGCCCATGTAGTCGGCGCGGGCCCGGTCGATACCCCGTTCGGCCAGGGCCGCGCCGCGAAACATGTTGCCGCCGCCGACCACCGCAGCGACCTGCACGCCGTCGTTCACGGCGGCGATGATCTCCGCCGCCAGGTGGGCCACCACGTCCGGCGAGATGCCCAGGGGCTCGGCGCCCGCGAACAGCCCGCCGGACAGCTTCAGCACCACCCGGCGCCAGCTCGGATGGAGCACCCCCGCTGGTCCGGATTCCGGCATCAGGCCCTTTCTGG
>DAIOWL010000715.1:2165-4201 GCA_036758545.1 Streptosporangiaceae bacterium
TGGCCTGGTTTCAGGCCTGGCCGACCTGGAACCGGGCGAAGCCGGTGACGGTGACACCGTTCTGCGCCAGAACCTGCTTGATCGCGGTCTTCTGGTCCTTCACGAATGCCTGCTCGGTGAGTACGACGTCCTTGAAGTAGGCGTTCAGCCTGCCGTCCACGATCTTGCCGATGGCCTGCTCCGGCTTGCCCTCGTCGCGGGTGATCTGCTCGGCGATCCGGCGCTCCTTCTCCACCACGTCGGCGGGCACGTCGTCGCGGTTGGTGTACAGGGGACGCATGGCGGCGACCTGCTGGGCCAGGTCGGTGGCGACCTGGCTGTTCTCCTTGTCGAGCTGGACCAGCACGCCCAGGGTCGGCGGCAGGGCGGCGTCACTGCGGTGCAGGTAAGCCTTGACATATCCGCCCTCGAAGCGGACGAACCGGCCGAGCTCGAGCTTCTCCTTCAGGCTCGCGCCCGCCTGCTCGATGAGCTGCTCGACGGTCGTGCCCGGCTTGGCCTCAGCGCTCAGTAGGGTCAGCCGATCGGCCGCCTTGCTGTTGATGGCGGCCTCCGCGATCTGTGCGGCCGTCTCCTGGAACAGGGGGGTCTTGGCCACGAAGTCGGTCTCGCAGTTCAGCTCGACCAGCACGCCTTCTTGGGTACCGCGGAGCTCCGCGGTGACCAGGCCGTTGGCCGCGGTGCGGGTGGCCCGCTTGCCCGCGTCCTTGACGCCCTTGACCCGGAGCAGCTCGACGGCAGCTTCGATGTCGCCGTCGGCCTCGGTAAGCGCGTTCTTGCAGTCCACAAAGCCGGCCCCGGTCTGGTCCCGGAGCCGCTTGACATCAGCGGCAGTGAAATTCGCCATGTCCTCGTCTCTCGTCTTTACTCGGTCTCATCAGCTTCGGCAGGGGCCGCGTCCGTGATCTCGCCGATCGTTTCGGTGAGGGGCGCTTCGTCGGTGGCCTCTGCCTCGGCGGCCGCTGCGTCGGCGGCCACTTCGTCGCTGACCGCTGCGTCGGCGGCGGCCGTCGCTTCGGCGGTCGTCGCTTCGGCGGCAGCGGCCTCGGCGTCGCCACGGGTCTCGTCGGCGGTCTCGGCTAGGCCCTCAAGATCGTCGGCCTGGTCGGCCGCCGCGTCGGCTTCGCTGCTCGGGGAGGATTCGGCGTTGATCTCCAGGTCAGCGGGCCCGTCGGCCTCGGCCGCGACGACGATCGGCTCGTCGACGGGAGTCACGGTCGCGGCTGGTGCTTGAGCCGTTTCAGTGGCCGAGCCTTGGAGGAGCTCGCGCTCCCACTCGGCCAGGGGCTCTTCGGTGCCCAGCCGGTCACCGGAGGGCTTCTCGTCACCCGAGGCCGCGCCCGCGCGGGCGATCAGGCCTTCGGCGACCGCGTCGGCCACCACCCTGGTCAGCAGCGCGACGCTGCGGATCGCGTCGTCGTTGCCCGGGATCGGGTAGTTGACCTCGTCCGGGTCGCAGTTGGTGTCGAGGATGGCCACCACCGGGATGCCCAGCTTGCGGGCCTCGTTGACGGCGATGTGCTCCTTCTTGGTGTCCACCACCCAGATCGCGCTCGGCACCCGGGACATGTCCCTGATCCCGCCCAGCGTCCGGTCGAGCTTGTCGTGCTCGCGGCGCAGCTGCAGGAGTTCCTTCTTGGTCATGCCGGAGGAGGCCACGTCGCCGAAGTCGATCTCCTCAAGCTCCTTGAGCCGCTGGAGCCGCTTGTACACGGTGGAGAAGTTGGTCAGCATCCCGCCCAGCCAGCGCTGGTTCACGAACGGCATCCCGACCCGGCGCGCCTGCTCGGCGATCGCCTCCTGCGCCTGCTTCTTGGTGCCGACGTACAGGATGGTCCCGCCGTGCGCGACGGTCTCCTTGATGAACTCGTACGCGCGGTCGATGTAGTCCAGCGACTGCTGTAGGTCAATGATGTAGATGCCGTTGCGCTCGGTGAAGATGTAGCGCTTCATCTTCGGGTTCCAGCGCCTGGTCTGGTGGCCGAAATGGACGCCGCTCTCCAGGAGCTGCTTCATGCTGACGACCTGAGCCATTA
>DAIOWL010000716.1:0-4190 GCA_036758545.1 Streptosporangiaceae bacterium
CGGGTGGCCGGGGACGACACCGACGCGCTGCTGTTCGAGGCCATGGTCCGGGACGGCAGGCGGGCGTCCGCCGCCGGGGACCCCGAGCGGGCGGCCAGCCGGCTGACCGAGGCCCTCGGCCTGTGGTACGGCCGGCCGCTGGCCGACGTCCCGCCGACGCCGCTGATCGAGGCGGAGGCCGAACGGCTCGGGGAACTCCGCCTCGGCGCCGACGAGCTGCGGATCACGGCCGAACTCGCCCTCGGCGGGCACGACCAGGCGGTCGCGGAGCTGCGTCGGCTCCTGGCCGACCATCCGCTCCGGGAGGGCCTGTGGCTGCTGCTGATGCGCGCCCTGGACGGCGCTGGGCGACACGCCGAGGCATTGGAGGCCTACGGGCAGGCGCGGGACGCCATCTCCGGGCAGCTAGGCGTCGACCCCGGCGCCGAACTGCGCCAGCTGCACGCCGACCTCCTCGCCAAGGACACCGCCCCCGCAGGAGTTATCACAGTGTCTATCCCCGGGGGGCCGACCCCCCCGGGGACCCCCCCGCTCCTGGGGGGGCTGCCCGCCCCCCCAGACCCCCCAGGGCCGGCCCGAGGGGGCCGGCAGGCGCCGGCCTTGCGGCCGGCGCAACTGCCGGCCGACATCGGCGACTTCACCGGGCGTGACGAGCAGGTGAAGCGGCTGAGCGACCTGCTGTCCGGGACGGGCGCGAGTGGCGATCCCGGCGCGGTCCGCATCGCCGTGGTGGCCGGCTCGGGCGGCCTGGGCAAGACCTCGCTGGCCGTGCACGCCGCGCACCGGGTCCGCCGCCGGTTCCCCGACGGCCAGCTGTACGTCGACCTGCTCGGCGCGACCGCGGCCCCGCTCCTGCCCGGTGACGTGCTGGCCAGGTTCCTGCGCGATCTCGGGGTGGACGGCCGGGACATCCCGGTGGACGAAGACGAGCGCGCGGCCAGGTACCGGACCACGCTGGCCCGCCGCCGGATGCTGGTGGTGCTGGACAACGCGCGCGACGCGGCCCAGGTCCGGCCGCTGCTGCCGGGCTCCGCGTCGTCCGCGGTGCTGGTCACGACGCGGAGCCGGATGCCCGACCTGGCCAGCACCAAGCTGGTCGACCTGAACGTGCTCGACGACGACGAGGCGCTGAAGCTGTTCGTCAAGGTGGTGGGTGAGGAGCGGGCCGCGGCCGAACCCGAGGCCACCGCCGAGCTGCTCGCCGCCTGCGCCGGCCTGCCGCTGGCCATCAGGATCTGCGCGGCCCGGCTGGTCACCCGCAGCGGCTGGACCATCCGGGCGATGGCCGGGCGGCTCACCGACGAGCACCGCAGACTCGACGAGATGCGCGCCGGGGACCTCGCCGTCCGGGCCAGCTTCGAGGTGAGCTTCACCAGCCTGCCCCCCAGCACCGACAAGCAGGGCATCGACCCGGCGCTCGCGTTCCGCCTGCTCGGCCTGTGGCAGGGCCCCTCGATCTCGGCCGCCGCCGCGGCGGCCCTGTTCGGCGTCCCGGAATACTCGGCCGAAGACGCCCTCGAGCTGCTGGTCGACACGCATCTGCTGGAATCGGTGACCACGGACCGGTACCGGTTTCACGACCTGCTCCGGGTCTACGCCGCCGAACGGGCCGAGGCCGACGTGCTCGCGGTCGAGCGGGACGCCGCGCTCACCCGCCTGCTCACCTGGTACGTGCGCACCGCCGACGCCGCCGCCAGCGTCGTCTCGCCGCGCCGCTACAACATCCCGCTCGAGCCCGCCGCCGACTCGGCGCCACCCGCTTTCGCCGACGTCGATGACGCACTGGCCTGGTACGACAGCGAGCGCGCCAACCTGGTCGCCGCCACCCGTCAGTCGGCCGCTGCCGGTCTGGACGAGGTCGCCTGGCGGCTGCCCGCCCCGTTGTTCACCATGTTCAACCGCCGCGGCAACTGGGCCGACTGCATCGCCACGCACCGCGTCGCGCTGGAGAGTGCCCGCCGGGCCGGCAACCGCCAGGGCGAGGGGTGGGTGCTGAACAACCTGGGCGAGGCCCTCGGGTTCACCCGCGAGGCCGAAGGCATCGCCCACCTCGAGCAGGCGATCGCCATCCGGCGCGAGATCGGTGATCACCAAGGAGAGGCACAAACGGCGAACAACCTGGCCGACGCCTACGTGATCCTCGGCCGGAAGGACGAGGCGCTGGATCTGTTGCGGCGGGCCCTGGAGCTGAACCGGGAGACGGGGAACCGGTACGGCGAGGGCGTCGCCCGGAACAACCTGGGCGAGGCGTTCCTCGACCTGGGCCGGACCGAGGAGGCCATCGGCTGCTTCCACCGAGCGCACAGCACGTTCGCCGAGATCAAGGTCCCGCACGGTGTCGGATACGCGCTGCACAACGTCGGGCGCTGCTATCTCTCCGAATGTGGTATTCAGGGTCTTGATCCAGTACCGGCGTTAGCGCGTATTGGCTCACTAACAATCCCGGATTATTGTGAACTTCATATTGACTCGCCTTCGACCTCAGATTTCATGACGCGGAGGCTCTTGAGTCAGGCCGCGCCGGTGCCACTGCGAACCGGACTGGGATAACGGACGGGTGTGTGACGTGAGGTTCTCGGTCCGCACCCGCTCGCGTTGTCGGCTACACTTCGTACCCGCATCGCACGTTGAGACGAGGAGACAGCACCGTGCCCGAGGTCAAGATCGCCGCCGAGGCTCGCACCGAGTTCGGCAAGGGCGCTGCGCGCCGCAGCCGCCGCGAGGGCAAGGTGCCGGCCGTGCTCTACGGTCACGGGACCGACACCCGCCACCTGAGCCTGCCCGGGCATGCCCTGATGCTCGCGCTGAAGACGCCGAACGTGCTGCTGCGCCTGGAAGGCCTGAAGAGCGGCAGCGATCTGGCCCTGCCCAAGGCGGTGCAGCGCGACCCGGTCCGCGGCTTCCTCGAGCACGTCGACCTGATCCTGGTCCGCAGCGGCGAGAAGGTCACCATCGAGGTGCCGATCCGGGTCACCGGCGAGATCGCCCCGGGCGAAGGGATGCTCAACCAGCAGCTGGTGCAGATCCCGGTCGAGGCCGACGCCACGAAGATCCCGCAGGGGATCGACGTGGACGTCGAGGGCATGGACATCGGTGACGCCATTCACGCCAGCGACCTGGAGCTGCCGCAGGGCGTTACCCTGCAGGTCGAGCCGGACACACTCGTGCTGCACGTGATCGCGCAGCAGGGCGGCGAGCCCGAGGAAGAAGAAGAGGCGGCCGAGGGTGCGCCGGAGGCGCCGGAGGCGCTGGCCGAGACGTCGGACGCCGGAGACAGGCGCAGCGACGAGGAGCAGGCCGGCTGACCGCAGAACGCTGGATCGTCGCCGGGCTCGGCAACCCCGGGCCGGAGTACGCGGGTAACAGGCACAACGTCGGGCAGATGGTGACGGCGCTGCTGGCCGACCGGGCGAGCGCACGGTTCAAGGCGCACCGGTCGGGCAGCGACGTCGCCGAGGGACGGCTGGCCGAGGTCCCGGTCACGCTGGCCCGGCCGCGCTCCTACATGAACCTGTCCGGGAAGCCGGTCGCCGCGCTGACCGCGTTCTACAAGGTCCCGCCGGACCGGCTCGTGGTCATCCACGACGAGCTGGACATCCCGTTCGGCACGCTGCGGCTCAAGCTCGGCGGCGGTGCGGGAGGCCACAACGGGCTGCGCTCGATTACCCAGGCGCTCGGCACGCCGGACTACTACCGGGTTAGGTTCGGTATCGGCAGGCCGCCGGGCCGGATGGACCCGGCCGTCTACGTGCTGCGCGACTTCTCCGCAGCCGAGCGCAAGGACCTGCCCTTCTTCATCGACCGTGCCGCCGACGCCACCGAGGCGCTGATCGCCAAGGGCCTGGCCGACGCGCAGAACACCTACCACGAGGAGCTGCCCGGATGACCGGCGACGATCACGTGCTCGCCCGCGACCTGGCCGGCCAGGCGGGCCAGCGGCTGCTCGAACTGCGCGCCCAGGGTGGCGACCCGGACGTGCTGCGCAAGGCCGGCGACCGGCTGTCGCACGAATTCCTCACCGCCGCGCTGGCCGGCCAGCGGCCGGGCGACGTGGTGCTCTCCGAGGAGGGCGCCGACAACCCCGCGCGGCTCGGCGCCCGCCGGGTCTGGATCGTCGATCCGCTGGACGGCACCAGGGAGTTCGGTGAGCCGGGCCGCAGCGACTGGGCCGTCCACGTCGCCCTGTGGGA
>DAIOWL010000717.1:0-305 GCA_036758545.1 Streptosporangiaceae bacterium
TTCCGCGCCTTCGCCGCCGCGGCGGGCGAACTGCCGCCGCCGGGGGCCGCGCTCGGCTGGGCGGGCCCGTGACGAGGCCACGCCAGCGGCCGTGCTGCTGAGTTCACTTCCGCTGGTACAGCAGCGCGGTGAGCGGCGCGAAGACGGCGATCAGTACCCCGGCCGCGGCCACCGTCCAGAGCACCTGCGGGGTGGCGGGGGTACCGGCCATCAGCTCCCGGGTGGCGGTGACGAGGTGGCTGACCGGGTTGGCGTCGCTTACGCCGCGCAGCCAGCCGGGCATGGTGCCGGGGTCGACGAATATG
>DAIOWL010000717.1:315-4181 GCA_036758545.1 Streptosporangiaceae bacterium
AACAGGATCACGAAGCCGATGCTCATCACGGCGTTCGGTGCGCGGAGGACCAGTCCCAGCGTGATCCAGGCCCATGACAGGGCCGAGGCGAACAGCAGGACGAGCGCGATCGCGGCGAGCGTCCCGGCGGCGCCGCCGGCCGGCCGGTAGCCCATCGCGAGCCCGAGCCCGATGACGAGCCCTGCGGCCAGCAGGTACCGTCCGATGTCGCCGATCAGCGCGCCGAGGATCGGCGCGGGCCGCCAGATGGGCATGGACCGGAACCGGTCGAATGCCCCGGTGGCGAGGTCTGCGTTGAGGGTGACGCCGCTGTAGACGGTGACGAACAAGACGGCCAGCGCGAGCGTGCCGGGCAGCAGGAACTGCAGGTAGCCGTGGGTCGAGCCGGTCAGCGCACCGCCGAACAGGTAGGTGAACAGCAGCGTGAACAGTATCGGGATGCCGATGACGTCGCCGAGCTGTTCCGGTACGTGCTTGATCTTGAGCAGGGACCGCCACGCGAATGCCAGTGACGCTGCCGCCGGGCCGGCCGGGGCCGGGCGCTCGGGCCAGGAGATCGCGGTCATCGGATGGCCTGCGTTCCTGCCGGTGCCGGCTGCGCCGGTTCCGGCCGGGCCGGCGCGGCCTGGCTGCCGGTGAGCGCGAGGAAGACCTCGTCCAGGCTGGGCTGGCCGAGCGCGAAGTCGCTCACCCCGATCCCGGCGCCGGTGAGCCGGCCGAGCGCGTGCGCGGCGAGCTCGCCGGCGGCCCCGGCGCGTTGCTGGGCCGGGACGCGGGCGGAAATGACGGCCGGGTCGGGCTCGTCGTGGACGACGATCTGGCGGCCGGCGATCAGGTCGCGGGCGCGGTCCCGGTGAGCGGGGTCCAGCAGCCGGATCCGGATGCCGGCGCTGCCCACCGAGTTCTTCAGCTCACCGCGGGTGCCCGCGGCGATCACCCGGCCATGATCGATGACCGCGATCCGGTCGGCCAGCTTGTCGGCCTCGTCGAGGTACTGGGTGGTGAGCAGCACCGTTGTCCCGTCCGCCACGATGTCGCGGACGATCTCCTGCAGTGCGCTGCGGCTGCGCGGGTCCAGGCCGGTGGTCGGCTCGTCCAGGAACAGCAGGGCCGGGGCGACGATGATGCTGGCCGCGAGGTCCAGCTTGCGGCGCATGCCGCCAGATAGCCGGGCGGCCTGGTCCCGCGCGGCGCCGGTGAGGCCGAACGCCGCCATGAGCTCGCCGGCCCGCCGCCTGGCCTGGCGCCGGGAGTGGCCGAGCAGCCGGGCGAGCAGCAGCAGGTTCTCCTCGGCGGTCAGGTCGGTATCCACGGATGCGAACTGCCCGGTGAGGCTGACCAGCTTCCGCACGGCGGCGGCCTCGCGGACGACGTCGTGGCCGAGCACGCGGGCGCTGCCGGCGTCGGGGCGCAGCAGCGTGGCGAGGATGCGGATCGTCGTCGTCTTGCCGGCGCCGTTCGGGCCGAGGACGCCGTAGACGCTGCCGCGGGGGATGGCGAGGTTCACGCCGTCGACGGCGCGCGTCGCGCCGAAGGTCTTGACCAGCCCGTCCGTCTCGACGGCCAGGTCGCCGATAATGCCAGGTGTTGCCGTGGTCATGCGGCCAGCCTAGCACTAGATTGGGCCATATGGACAAGTCAGGTGGACAGTCCGGACGGACAGTGGCGTCCGTGCCGACCCGGGAGAAGCTGATGGCGGCGGCCGCGGAGCTGATCGCCGAGCTCGGCTGGGGGCGGGTGACCACCCGGGCGGTCGCCGAGCGCGCGGGCCTGCCGCACGGCGCGGTCAGCTACCACTTCCGCGGCAAGCAGGAACTGCTGATCGAGGCGGCGATGTTCGCGTTCGCGCGGGCTATGCCGGCGGACGAATTCGCGGCGCTGGCCGGCGTGGAGGATCTCATCGGGCTCATCTCGGCCGAGGTGGCCGACCGCGACGCGATCGATCCGGTGCTCTCCCGGCTGATGTTCGAGGCGATGCGCGAGGCCGAGCGCGACCCGGCGCTGCGGGAGCGGATGAGCGCGATGCTCGCCCAGTACCGCGAGCTGATGATCCAGGCGATCCGCGCCGACCAGGAGCGCGGCACGGTCTTCGCCGGCGCCCCGGCCGACGCGATCGCCACGCTGCTCGGCGCGGTCGGTGACGGGCTGCTGCTGCACGCGCTGCTCGACCCCGGGCTCGACGTGCACGCCGCCCTCAACACGCTCCGCGCCCTGCTCGCCCCGCGGCCTTCCTAGGCACCCGGGCGCGGTGCCGCACAAGACCGCGGCGGCGCCGCTGGCCTCACTACACTCTGGCGATATGACGGGTCTGCTCTTCGATGCCGCCGAGCGGGCACAGCTCAGCGACCTATTTGACGAGCTCGGTCCCGAGGCGCCGACTCTCCTGGCGCCGTGGACGACCCGCGATCTGGCCGCGCACCTCGTCCTGCGCGAGCATGACCCCCTCGCCGGCCCTGGGCTTTTCCTGGGCGGTGCGTGGGGCCGCGTCGCTGAGCGGCGAAGAAGGGCGCTCGCGCCGGGGGACTTCGCCGGCCTCGTCACGGCATTCCGGTCGGGACCGCCGCCCGGCTTCTTCCGCATCGGATGGGTGCGCCGGTTCCCGAGCCTGAACGAGTTCTTCGTCCACCACGAGGACGTACGCAGGGCCAACGGCCGTGGTCCCCGGGCCTGCGAGCAGGCCATGGATGAGGCCCTGTGGCGCAACGTCAGCCGCGCGCCGTGGTACCTCGCGCGGCGGCTGCGCGGCGCAGGTCTCGAACTTCAGTGGGCGGGGACCGCTCAGATCGTCCGGGCACGGCGTGGAGAGCCTACCGCCCGCATCGCCGGACCTCCGGGCGAGCTGCTGCTCTACCTCTTCGGCCGGCGGGGCGCGGCACATGTCGAGGTAAGCGGGACTGCCACGGCGGTCGAAGCCGTGCGACGCGCGCATTTCGGTATGTGACAGCAGTCCTTGGCTGCCAGTCCAGCGGGGTCTAGGATCATGACAGGTGTGTCGGGAAGCCTGGTCGACGACGTTCGTGATCTTTCGGACGCGTGAATGCCGGGTTCCTGATGACTTGCTACAGCGCACTGGCAGGCAGCTCGCCTAGGGCGGCCCTAGCCGCATCCGTAATTCCTGCCTCGAGCCCCGATCCGGTTCGGCGTCCTACGGCGCCAGCCGGAAGCGCACCAAGACAACGGGCTGAGCAGTGTCCGGCGTAGGCCGGCTGATCGTCGGGACGAACGGATCGCCGGGCAGCCTGCAGGCGCTGCGCTACGGGGAGGGCCTGGCCTGTGCGCACAACGCGGTGCTGATCCCCGTGATCGCCTGGGAACTGCCAGGTGGTGACCGCGCCCAGCGGGTCGGCTCATCTCGCGAACTGGGGAAGGCGTGCCGGGAGCTCGCTGGCCGGCAGCTCCGCGATGCGCTGATCGCCGTGTGGGGCGAGGTCCCCGACGACCCGCTGACGCAGCCGCGGGTGGAGCGGGGACCGGCGGGCTGGGTGCTGGTGAACCTGGCCTGCCACCCCGGTGATGTGCTCGTCATCGGGGCGGGCCGCCGGAGTCCGCTCGGCCGGCTGGTCTTTTCCAAGGTCAGCCGCTATTGCCTGGCTCACGCCCAGTGCCCGGTCCTGGCCGTCCCGCCGCCCGACCTGGCCCGCGAGCTCGGACACGGCAGGCTCACATGGGTGTTCTGGCGCCGGCCTCTGACCCCCGAGCAGATCCTCGGCGACCAGGGCAGGCCAGCTCGCTGAGGAAACCGGCGCCCCCGTCAGTGCTGGTCGTCGGTGAGCCGGGCGGCTTCCAGGTCCAGGCTGCGCTGCAATTGCTGCCGGGTGGCCGCTCTGATGGTGCCGTCGTCGTACAGGCGGCCGAGTTCGGCGTGC
>DAIOWL010000718.1:0-4179 GCA_036758545.1 Streptosporangiaceae bacterium
CCGGAGTTGCCGATGCAGGTGGTGCAGCCGTAGCCGACCAGGTTGAAGCCGAGCTTGTCCAGGTACGGCAGCAGCCCGGCGCGCTCGTAGTAGTCCATGACCACCTTGGAGCCCGGAGCCAGCGTGGTCTTGACCCACGGCTTGCGGGCCAGGCCCCGGTCGACCGCGTTCTTGGCCAGCAGTGCGGCGCCGACCATGACGCTCGGGTTGGACGTGTTGGTGCAGGACGTGATCGCGGCGATGACCACGGAGCCGTGATCGACGGCGGTTGTCGTGCCGTCCTCGAGGGTGACCTGGATCGGGTTCGAGGCGCGGGTGCCGTCGCCGGCGGCCACCGGGTCGGAGGCCGGGAAGGTGCCGGCCAGGCCGTTGTCCAGGGTGGCTTCGGTCACGTAGTTCGGCAGCGCGTCGCGGAAGGCCTGCTTGGCGTCGGTCAGCGTGATCCGGTCCTGCGGGCGCTTCGGCCCGGCGATGGACGGCACGACGGTGGACAGGTCGAGGCTGAGCTCCTCGGAATACCGGGTTTCCGCCGCCGGGTCGTGCCAGAGGCCCTGCTCCTTGGCGTACGCCTCGACCAGGTCGAGTTTCTCCTGCGGGCGGCCCGTGAGCCTCAGGTAGTCCAGGGTGTTCTGGTCGATCGGGAAGATCGCGCAGGTAGAGCCGAACTCCGGCGACATGTTGCCGATCGTGGCCCGGTTGGCCACCGGGACCGCGGCCACGCCCTCGCCGGTGAACTCGACGAACTTGCCCACCACGCCGTGCTTGCGCAGCATCTCGGTGATGGTGAGTACCAGGTCGGTGGCGGTGGCGCCGCTGGGCAGCTCGCCGGTGAGCCGGAAGCCGAGCACCTTCGGGATGAGCATGGAGATCGGCTGGCCGAGCATGGCCGCCTCCGCCTCGATGCCGCCCACGCCCCAGCCGAGCACGCCCAGGCCGTTCTGCATGGTGGTGTGCGAGTCGGTGCCCACGCAGGTGTCGGGGTAGGCGTTATGGTCGCGCGTCATCACGACCCGGGCCAGGTACTCGATGTTCACCTGGTGCACGATGCCGGTGCCCGGCGGGACCACCTTGAACTGGCTGAACGCCTCCTGGCCCCAGCGCAGGAACTGGAACCGCTCCCGGTTGCGCTGGAACTCGATCTCCACGTTCCTGGTGAAGGCGTCCGGGCTGCCGAACACGTCGGCCACCACCGAGTGGTCGATGACGAGTTCGGCCGGGATGAGCGGGTTGATCTTGGTGGGGTCGCCGCCAAGAGCCTGCATGGCCTCGCGCATCGCGGCCAGGTCGACCACGGCGGGCACGCCGGTCAGGTCCTGCAGGATGACCCGGGCCGGGGTGAACTGGATCTCGGTGTCGGGTTCGGCGGCCGGGTCCCAGCCCGCCAGCGCGGTTATCTGGCTGGCGGTGATGTTGGCGTCGTCCTCGTTGCGGAGGAGGTTCTCCAGCAGGATCTTCAGGCTGAACGGGAGGCTGGCCGAACCTTCCGCAGCGTCCAGCCGGTAGATCTCGTACCGCTCGCCCGCGACCTCAAGGGCCGCCCGGCTGCCGAAGCTGTTCGCTGTCATCGTGTGCTGAGCCTCCTCGCTCGCATCAGTGCCGTCCCGCGCTGGTGTCCAACCTACAGTATCTCGATATCAAGCTACTTAGCGAGGGGTTCCGTCAAGAAATCTTGATATCAAGCTACTTACGCCTCAAGCCCGAGCGCCGGATGCCTACCGACGTCCTGAAACCTGGGTTCCACTGCGCTAGAACGCGCTGGATCCGGGGTTTCAGGCTGCGACGGGCGGCGAGGACGCCAGTGAGGTAACGGATGTAATCCTGGCCTCCCCAGCATCACGGCTATCGCGAGCCCTTTGTCCATGCGGGGTCAGGCGGAGGATTGCTCCGTTTATCGTGGTGGATCGGGGCTACGTGGTTGATCCGGTGGACTGGGGTACCCCCAATCAACCGCATAACCCGAATCAACCACGTAAAGCCGCGGCGCCAAGCTCACTCCCGCCACACATGCACCACCCGTCAGCCTCATCCCGGAGACAACACGAAGAACAGGCTCGTCCGGAACCGCATGCACTCGGTCCGCCCGCGACCACCTCGTGCCGGGCTCAGTACGATAACGCCTGTGCCGCGGGTATCCGGGCGAATCCCAGAGCTGCGGTATCCGGTCAGGAGAGGACGTCAGGTACATGCGCTTCGCCATCAAGACCAGGCCCGAGCATCAGACGTGGGAGGAGATCCGCGACGCGTGGATCGCGGCGGACGAGATCCCGCTGTTCGAGTCGGCGTGGAACTGGGACCACTTCTACCCGCTGTCCGGCGACCTGACCGGCCCGAACTTCGAGGCCTGGACGATGCTGGCCGCGCTGGCTCAGGCGACACGGCGGATCAGGCTCGGCTGCCAGGTGACCGGCATGGTCTACCGGCACCCCGCGGTGCTGGCCAACATGGCCGCGACGGTCGACATCATCTCCGGCGGGCGGCTGGAACTCGGCCTGGGCGCCGGCTGGAACCAGATGGAATGCGACGCCTATGGCATCGACCTGCCGCCGCTGCGCGAGCGGTTCGACCGGTTCGACGAGGGCGTCGAGGCCATCGTCAGCCTGCTGAGCCAGACCACCACCACCTTCGCCGGGCAGTACGTCAAGCTGACCGACGCGCGGTGCGAGCCGAAGCCCGTGCAGCGGCCGCACCCGCCGGTCACCATCGGCGGCCGCGGCAAGAAGCGCACGCTGCGCACGGTGGCGCGCTGGGCACAGCAGTGGAACGCGATCGTGCCGGACCCGGCCGACTGGCTGGAGCTCAAGGAGGTGCTGGCCGGGCACTGCGCCGCGATCGGGCGCGACGTGAACGAGATCACCTGCTCGGTCAACGTGCGCATCGACCCGGAAACGGGCCTGGAGCCAGTCGTCGCCGCGGCAACCGCTTATCGAGACGTCGGCGTCGACCTGGTCATCGTGAACCTGCCGCACCACGCCAAGCCCGATTCGCTCCAGCCGCTAGCTGAGGCGCTCTCGCCGCTGGCGTAGCACGCTGCTGGTGTAGCACGCGGGCGGCGGGACCACGCCGGCCCAAGGCGGCGGCTCAGTCCGCCAGGCGCTCGTGCAGGGCGCGGCTGGCGTCGGCCATCAGCGGCGGCACGCCGAGGTCGGTGAGCATGTCCGCGGCCGCCGCCATCTCGGCGGCGCGGCGCACCGCGTGCCTGCGGGTGCCGTCGGTGATCCGGTCCACGGTGGCGGCGTCGGCCGCGGCGAGCTCGGCCGCGATGTGCTCCCGCAGCCACGGCTCGTCGCCCGCGGCCCTGGCGGCCTCCAGGGCCTCGACGATCGAGGCGGCCATGCCCTTGTAAAACACGCTGCGCAGGAGTTTCCTGCTGGCCGCGAGCCCGGCCGGGCCGTCGAGGACCTCGATGCCGGCGCCGAGAGGCCCGAGCAGGGCGGCGTAGCGTGCAGCTCCGGGTCCGCTGGCCAGCATCGGGACCCGCAGGCCGCGCCCGGGCACCGGGGCCATCATCGCGACGTCGGCGAACGGCACGCCCGCGTCGGCCGCCAGGCCCGCCAGCTGCCGCTTGGTGCCGGGCGAGGCGGTATTCAGGTCGGCCCACACGACATCCGGCCGCGGCCGTCCCCCGGTGAGCAGGCCGGGCAGCCCGGCCTTGAACGCCTCGACCGCGGCCTTCGCGCTGTTGACGCTCAGCACGAGCTGCGACCCTTGTGCCGCCTCCGCCTCGCTGGCGGTGTCCAGGACGGGTTCGGCCGCCGGGACCGCCGGGTCGTAGCCGCGCACCCGGGTCCCCGCTGCGGTCAGGTCGCGCGCGATGACCGAACCGGCCTCACCGAGGCCGAGCACCGCGATGACCAGCGTCCGTTCGTCCCGGGTCACCATGCGCGGGGCTGGTCGGCCGCGACGCCGACGCCCTCGGGCGGGGTCGCCGGCCCGTCGGGGCCGGGATCCTGGCGGGCGCGCGGGTCCGACTCAGGCTGGTCCGCGGAACCGCCCTGGCCGGCCGGCTGGGCTCTCCCGGCCGGGCCGGGCTGCCGGAAGTAGTCGCTGATGAGCTCGCGCTGCTGGGTCAGCAGCTGGTCGAAGTGCTTGTCGACGTTCGCCTCGCCGATCGCCTCCGCGGTCAGGTACAGATCCTTGATCTGCTCGAGCTTGCGCGCGCGGTCGTACGCCGACTCCGCG
>DAIOWL010000719.1:0-4178 GCA_036758545.1 Streptosporangiaceae bacterium
CCGGCGAGCGCCAGGACTTGTAGCGCCACAGGCTGACGGCGAAGGCGGTGCCCTTCACCGCGTAGGAGATGGGCACGACCGCGTCGGCGAGCAGGCCCGGGCCTAGCAGGTCGTGCTGGCTGCACTGGTAGCAACGCGCGTACCCGGGCCGGGCCGGGCCGCGGCAGACCGCGCAGATGCCCGGGCGGCCGGCCGGTTCGGGCGGGTAGATGGTGGTCCGGCGGCGCAGGGTGAACCAGGCGCCCGCGGCAGTCGTTGATCCGGGCATGGGGCGATGGTAAAGATGAGCACCGACAAGCGGCTCCGACCTGGTCGCGAACGGTGACGACATGGGCCAAAACTTGCCCATCGGGCCGTCTGTCATCTCCTGATGCGGCAGAATGTGGCCAGCCAGGAAGGCGGCCGGGCATTGGCGCGGCGTATCCCGCGGCCTGATGTGATCCTTGGCGAGGATTCTGCGTGACCGACAGGAGGGACACCGCATTGCCTGCTGCAAGCCAGCCGGAGTCCCGCGCGGACCGGATCATGTGGGCATGCGTGGATCTCGTCCGCCGGCACTGGATGTTCTGGCTGCTGCTGGCGGGCGGGCTGGTGCTGCGGGCCATCGCCCAGGTCGCCTACGAGCCCGCCCTGCTGTTCATCGACTCGAAGAAGTACATCTTCGGCACCGACTTCACCAACACGATCTGGGGCTCGTTCGACCCGCTCGGCTACTCGCTGCTGATCCTGCGCCCGATCCTGCTGGCCGGCCGCAGCCTGGCCTACGCGGCGCTGGCCCAGCACGTCCTGGGCATGGTCATGGCCGGCGCGCTGTACGCGCTGATGGTGCGGCGCGGCGTGTACCGGTGGCTGGCGGCGCTGGCCGTGGCGCCGGTGCTGTTCGACGCCTACCAGCTGAACGCCGAGCAGACGATCATGCCGGACGTGCTGTTCGAGACGCTGCTGGTGGCCGGCGTCGTGCTGCTGCTGTGGCAGCGGCGGCCCGGGCTCTTCCTGGTCATCCTGGGCGGGCTGGCGCTCGGCGCGTCCGCCCCGGTGCGCCAGGTGGGCGAGGCGCTGATCGCGCCCGCGCTGATCTACGTGGTGTTCGCCACGCAGGGCTGGTGGAGGCGGCTCCTGCACGGGGCCGTCCTGACCGCCTGCTTCGCGCTGCCGATCGTCGGCTACATGAGCTACTCCGCGGTGATCATGGGGTACGGGTTCCAGCTGTCCAACATGGGCAACGCGTACCTGTACGGGCGGACGGCGCACGCGGCCGACTGCGCCACGCTGAAGGTCCCCGCCGTCGAGCGTCCGCTGTGCCCCAATGCCTCGGTTTCGGCCAGCCTGGGCGTGGACGGCCTGGTCAACGCGCCGGAGTCGCCGCGGGTGCAGTACGAGCCGGTCAACGTCTACCTGGGCCAGGTCGTCGACACCAACCCGTGGCAGAAGGACCTGGCCTACCACGTGCTCCGGCAGCAGCCACTGCGGGTGGCCGGCGACATCGCGCATGATTCGGTGAAGATCTTCGCGCTGACCAGGAACACCGAGCAGGGTGACACCCCGATCTCGCGCTGGCAGTTCCAGTTCGGCTACCCCTACTACCCGCCCGGCCTCACCAAGCACGGCTACAACAGCGCCAACAAGGTCTTCGCCAGGGCGGGCGGTGGCGGCCACGCGCGGGTGCACTGGAAGGCCGACATCGCGCTGCGGTACTACCAGCTGCACGGCGGGTACACGCCGGGGCCGGTCTTCCTGTTCGGGCTGCTGGCCGGGATCGGCGGGATCTTCACCTTCCGGCGCCGCCGGGACTCCGGTCCGGCGCTGGCCTGCCTGCTGGTCACCGGGTGCGCAGTGGCCGTGCTGCTGGGCGCGGACCTGTACGAGTTCTCCTGGCGCTACCAGCTGCCTGCCCTGGTCACGCTGCCGGTGGCGGGGGCCTTCGGGGTGACCGCGCTGGTCGGATTCTTCCGGGCGCGGGCGCAGGCACGGCGGAGCGGGGTTGCGGCTGTGGCCGACGGTGCCACCGAGGCCGTCGACGCTGTTGAGGCCGTGGAGCCTGTTGGTGCGACGGTTTCTGGTGAGTCGGCGGCTCGTGGGCGGGCGGCTCGTGGGCGGGCGGCTCGTGAGCGGGCGGCTGGTGACGTGGTGGCTGAGGCTGGTGACGCGGCCGACGAGCTGGCGGTGGCCGGATCCGAGCAGGCGGCACCCTAGCCTCATGCCGGCTCAGGACGACGAGGCGGACATCCGCATGCTCGCTTCGGGCGTGGTCTACGAGGACACCTGGATGCGGCTGCGCCGGGACCAGATCGAACGGCGCGACGGCTCCCGCGGCACCTACGCGTTCGTGCAGAAGCGCGACTTCGCGCTGGTCATCCCGGCCGAGGACGACGGCTTCCACCTGGTCGAGGAGTACCGCTACCCGATCGGGCGGCGCACCTGGTCGTTCCCGCAGGGCGGCTGGCCGCACGGGGAGACGGGCGAGCCCGAGGAGCTGGCCCGGCTCGAGCTCGCGCAGGAGACCGGGCTGCGCGCGCGGGAGCTGGTCCGGCTCGGGGGCCTGCATGTCGCGCACGGGATCACCGACCAGGCCGGTCATTACTTCCTGGCCACCGGGCTGGAACCGGGGACGCCCGAGCGCGAGGCCGAAGAGCAGGACATGCGCCAGGCCTGGATGCCCCGGGCCAGGTTCGAGGAGATGATCGACGCGGGCCTGATTACCGACGACTCGACCGTCGCCGCGTACGCCCTGCTGCTGCTCCGCGAGCGGGGCCTGGGCCGGGGCTGAGGCGTTTCCGCGCGGCGGGTCACTAGCCAGGGGGCGGGGTGGGCTGATATCGCTTACCAGGTGGAGGGAGTGTCGTGATGAGCCGATATGAGCAAGAGTTCCGGCGGAGCCTGGCCGATCCCGAGGGCTTCTGGGGTGACGCGGCCGCGGGCATCGACTGGTACCAGGCGCCGACCGTGGTGCTCGACCGCTCGAAGCCGCCGTTCTACCGGTGGTTCGCGGACGGGGTGATGAACACCTGCTTCAACGCGGTGGACCGGCACGTGCGCGACGGCCGCGGGCAGCAGGCCGCGCTGATCTACGACAGCCCGGTGACCGGGACCCAGCGCACGTACACCTATGAAGAGCTGCAGGACACGATCGCACGGTTCGCCGGGGTGCTGCGCGGCCTGGGGGTGGACAAGGGCGACCGGGTGATCGTGTACCTGCCGATGATCCCGGAGGCGCTGATCGCCATGCTGGCGTGCGCCAGGATCGGGGCGGTGCACTCGGTGGTGTTCGGCGGGTTCGCGGCGCCCGAGCTGGCCACCAGGATCGACGACGCCGCGCCCAAGGTGATCCTCACGGCGTCGTGCGGGATCGAGGTCAGCCGGGTCATCGAGTACAAGCCGATCCTGGACCGCGCCATCGACCTGGCCAGCCACAAGCCGGAGCACTGCGTGATCCTGCAGCGCCCGCAGGCGACCGCGGCCCTGACCGAAGGGCGCGACCTGGACTGGGCCGACGCCATCGCCACGGCTGAGCCCGCCGACTGCGTCCCGGTCGCGGCCACCGACCCGCTGTACATCCTGTACACCTCGGGCACCACGGCCCGGCCCAAGGGCGTGGTGCGGGACAACGGCGGGCACGCGGTCGCGCTGCGCTGGAGCATGCACGCCATCTACGACACCCAGCCGGGCGAGGTGTTCTGGGCCGCCTCCGACGTGGGCTGGGTGGTCGGGCACTCCTACATCGTCTACGCGCCGCTGCTGGCCGGGTGCACGACGGTGCTGTACGAGGGCAAGCCGGTGGGCACCCCGGACGCGGGCGCGTTCTGGCGGGTGGTGGCCGAGCACAAGGTCAAGGCGCTGTTCACCGCGCCGACCGCGTTCCGGGCGATCAAGAAGGAGGACCCGGGCGGCGAGCTCACCAAGTCGTATGACCTGTCCGGGCTGGCGTACCTGTTCCTGGCGGGCGAGCGGCTCGACCCGGAGACGTACCGGTGGGCGGGTGAGCTGCTCGGCATCCCGGTCATCGACCACTGGTGGCAGACCGAGACCGGCTGGGCCATCGTGGCCGACCTGATGGGGCTCGAGCCGATGCCGACCAAGCCGGGGTCGCCGACCGTGCCGGTGCCCGGCTACGACGTGCGCATCATCAGCGCCGACGGGACCGAGGCCGAACCGGGCCAGACCGGCGACATCGTGGTCCG
>DAIOWL010000720.1:0-4174 GCA_036758545.1 Streptosporangiaceae bacterium
CTCCAGAGGCGTTTCGTGGCGATGGCCGCGCCCTCGGCGAGCGCGGCGAACTTGGCCCACACCACGGTCGGGTGCACCTCCGGGGCGAACGAGGCCCGGGAGGAGAACCCGCAGTCGGCGCTGGCGATAACGTTCTCCCGGCCGACCAGGCTGGCGTACTGGCAGATGCCGTCGGCGATCAGCTCGGGGTGCTCGACGTAGTTGGTCGCGTGCCCGAGCAGCCCGGGCAGCAGGAGCTTGCCCTCGGCCAGCGGCACGTCGGCCCAGATCCGCCACTCGTGCTGATGCCGCGGGTTGGCCACCTCGAAGGAGTACGCCCCCGCGTTGATCTGGAGCATGACCGGCACCACGTCGGCCAGCGGGATGTCGTTCAGCCGGGGGCCGTGGTTGAGGCCGTAACAGGTGTGCAGCCTGATCCGGTCCTCCGGTATGCCGCGCAGCGCGTGGTTGAGCGCCTCCACGTGCTCCTGCGCCCGGCGGCGGCGGTCGGCCGGGTCGCTGCGGCCGTCGTCGGTCAGGATCTCGATCAGCCACGGGTCGTCCACCTGCAGCAGGAAGCCCGATTCGACGATGGCCAGGTACTCCTCCCGCATGGCCTCGGCCACCGCGGCCAGGTAGTCCTGCTCGGAGGCGTAGTAGTCGTTGCGGCCGAAGCCGCTCGGGCTGGTCGAGGGCAGGAACGCCTCGACCGGCTCGGGGATGGCGTCGAGGGCGGCGCGCAGGTTGGCGATGTCGGTCTGCACCGCGTCCCGGCCGCTGTACGCCACGGGGCCGGTGCACACCATCACCTTCATCGGCGCCACCGCCGAGGAGTACTTCGACATGTAGGAGTGGTAGTACTCGGGGAAGTCGTCGATCTCCCGCTGCCACGAAGGCGGCAGCAGGGTCTCCCCCTCGACCTGGTCGAACCCGGCCAGCCGCTCCTTGACGTAGGTGAGGAAGGAGACCTTGCCCATCTCGCCGTCGGTGACCACGTCCAGGCCGGCCTCGGCCTGGCGGCGCACCACGTCGCCGACCGCCTCCGTGACCATCTTGGTGAAGCGGGCGGGGTCGTACGGGCGGCCGTGCTCCTTCTCCCGCATCACCTCGAGCAGGTCATGCGGCCGGGCCAGGCTGCCGACGTGGGTGGTCAGGATGCGCTCGCTGCTGCGTTGCATGGGACGATTCTCGCAGTCAGTCCCACACGGGCATCTCGTCGGGCGGCGGCACGTTCACCTCGGTGACCCGGTTGCGGTAGGCCACCAGCGCGGTCCCGCCGCCGCGCCGGATCCGCACCACCACCTCCTCGGTGTTGTACGGCTCGCCGGGATCGTAGCCGTGCGCCCAGGTGGCGAAGGCCCGGATCGGACCGGAGTGGGTGGCCGCGATGATCCGGGTGTCCGGCGACTCGGCCATCAGCCGGTGGAACCCGCGCCAGAACCGGCGCACGCAGGACTGCGGCGGCTCGAAGTACATCAGCGGGATCGTCAGCCACATGTAGATCGGGTCCGCCCCGCCGAGCTGGTTGCGGTAGAACCGGTCGATCTCCACCAGCCACCGCGGCCGGTCGCCGACCGCCATCCGCTCCAGCTTCTCCATCAGCGCCTGGTACTGGCGGAACGCCGAGGTTACGTCGCGCGGCCCGTCCGGCGTCCAGACCTGGAAGTTGCGCAGCTCGGGTATGGGCTCGGGGGCGCCGACGTCGGCCTCCCTCCCCCACTGCTGCAGGCCGTCCTGCATGCCGCGGTAGATCTGGTCCGCGGTCTGCCGGGCCCGGCTGGTGTCCGCGCAGACGATCCGGACCTTCTGGCCCGGCCGGACGCTCTTGGACAGGCTGTGCCCGCGCTGGTGCGACTGCCAGCCGCCCATCGGGGTCAGGCCCGCGTCGGTCGAGTAGCCCTGGGTGATCCCGTGCCTGATGATCCGGATCTCGGTGGCGAAATCCTCCTGCGCCTTGCGCTCCGGCGGCGCGACGATCTCCTTCTCCCGGGACGCGCCGGCGAACTCGCGGGTAAACCGCTCGCCGTCCACCTCAAGCAGGGCAGCCGAGGCCGCGGCCCGGCCCTGCCCATCTCTGGCGCGTTCCCGGAAACGGCGCAGGTAGAGGGGCAGGTCTTCGTCAACTTCGGCGGGGCTCGCGGCCGGTGCCGACTGCTCGAGCCCGCGCCGTTCGGTATATCTGGCTAGGTAGTAAGGGGCGTCGGTACGGTCCGTACGGCGGAAGGCCGCAGCGGGACCTTGCTTGTCCGTCTCGGTCATCAGCTGTGCACCGTGAAGAAGCGCTCGTTGACCTGGCGGTCGTAGTAGAACATGGCCCGGCCCATCTCCTCCTCGGTCCAGGTGATCGGCTCGAAGTCCGGGTCGACCCAGTAGCCGCCGGTGAAGACCTCGTTCCTGTTGCCGACCGGGTCGAAGAAGTAGACGGTGTAGCCGCGGGTGACGCCGTGCCTGGTGGGCGCGACGTCGATGGTCACGCCGTTGAAGGCGAGCAGGTCGGCGGCCTCGCGGACCGCGTTCCAGTCGTCGAGCCAGAAGGCGAAGTGGTGCAGCGCGCCGTTCGGCCCGGTGACGATGGCGATGTCGTGCGGGGTGTGCGACCGCTCCAGCCAGGTGGCGAGCTGGTGGCCGTCGTTGGCGATGATCTGCTCGGTGAGCCGGAACTCCAGCACGTCACGGAAGAACGCGGTCACGCCGTCGACGTCCTCGGCCATGATGAAGATGTGGTCCAGCCGGGGCGGCGCGATGCCGACCAGGTTGGCCGGCCGGGGCGGCGGGTTGGTCAGCGGCAGCATGTTGCCGACCTTCTCCATGCCGTAGACCAGCTCGACCAGGTGGCCCGAGGGGGCCTCGAACCTGATGGCCTCACCCCAGCCCGGGCCGAGTTCGGCCTTGGCGAAGCGCTTGACGGCGATGCCGGCCTTCTCCACGCGGTCCGTGTAATAGTCGAGGTCCTGCTGCTCGGCGACCTTGAACGACATGTGGTCCAGGCCGTACGTCGGTGCCTGGCGGAGCACGACCGAGTGGTGCTCGTGCTCGTCCCAGCACTTCAGGAAGACCCGGCCCTGTTCGTGGGCGACCTCGACGAGGCCGACCACCTCGGTGTAGTAAGCCGTGCACAGCTCCAGGTCGGGGACCCGGACCTCGACGTGCTGCAGGCGCAGGATGCGGTCGCTCATCGGCGCTCCTTAGGTGTGGAAGCTCAGGAACCGCTGGCTGATGACGTTCTCGTAGTAGAACAGCCCGCGGCCGAACTGGTCCTCGGTCCAGGTGATGGACGGGAAGTCCGGGTCCGGGCGGTACCCGCCGGTGAACACCTCGTTCCTGATGCCGAGCGGGTCGAAGAAGTAGATCGTGTTGCCGCGGGTCACCCCGTGCCTGGTCGGGCCCTGGTCGATCTGCACGCCGTTGAAGGCCAGGATGTCGGCGGCCTTGCGGACCTGGTCCCAGTCGTCGAGCCAGAAGGCGAAGTGGTGCAGCGCGCCGTTCGGCCCGTTGACGATCGCGATGTCGTGCGGGGAGTGGCTCCGCTCCAGCCACACCCCGAGCTGGTGGCCGTTGGCGTCGAGGACCTGTTCGGTCATCCGGAAGCCGAGGACGCTGCGGAAGAACGCGGCGGCCTCGCCGACCTCCTCGGCGTTGATCAGCATGTGGTCGAGCCGCGGCGGCGCGATCCCGGGCATGCCGGGCGGCGGGACCGGCGCCGGGTTCAGCTTGCCCAGCAGGCCGCCGGTCTTGTCCAGCTCGTAGACCAGCTCCATGGTCTGCCCGGACGGGATGCCGAACCTGATCGACTCGCCCTGGCCGACGGCCTCGCCGCGGCTGATCCGCTGCACCTGGCAGCCGTACCTGGTTATGGCGTTCTCCAGCTCGGCCAGGTCGTCCTCGCGCTCGACCCGGAAGCTGAACAGGTCGAGCCCGGTCCGCGGATCGTAGCGGAGCCGGATCGAGTGGTGGTCCTCCTCGTCCCAGCACTTGAGGTAGACCGTGTCCTCGCCGCGTTCGGCCAGCTGCAGGCCCAATACCTCGGTGTAGTAGGCGGTGGACAGCTCAAGGTCGGGGGTGCGGACGTCGACGTGGGCAAGGCGCAGGATTCCCACGATGCCTCCAAGGGCCTGGGAAATGCTTGACGCGTCGAACATACCTCGCCTAGTGTTCCAGATAAAGATCAAGCGTTCCAGATAGAGGAACAGTGCTC
>DAIOWL010000721.1:0-1971 GCA_036758545.1 Streptosporangiaceae bacterium
GGTATGCCCGGTACCGGCGCGAGTACCTCGGCTGGGGTGTCTTCGCATTGATGAATCGCTGAGAGCCCCGACTACTTCGTCGTGCGCGGGACGCTCCCGCGGAGGATCGGGGATTTGAACCCGCCGACCCTAAGCGCCTTGGCGGTCTGAGTCACAGGAGGCTGAGCGATCGTGACGAGTTGGGCAGCACCACATACGGCGATCGTGACCGGAGCCAATCACGGCATCGGTGCGGCGACCGCCAAGGCTCTCGCGCGGCGTGGCTGTGCGGTGCTGTGCACGTTCCTGCGCGTTGAGGACCCGGCCGATCCCGGCACCCCGCAGGCCTACCGGGATCATCGCGCACAAGACGCCGGGCCGGTTGTCGCTGGAATACAGGCAGACGACGGCCGGGCGGTGGCGGTGGAAGCTGACCTATCGGACCCGGCCACGCCCGCGATGCTGTTCGACGCTGCCGAGGAGCAGCTCGGCCCCGTCGACATCCTGGTCAACAATGCGACCGGCTGGCTGGCTGACACCTTCGCGCCGTCGGGCACCGACCGGCTAGGCAGGTCACTTCAGCCGGTGACGGCCGCAACCTGGGCCCAGCAGTTCACGGTCGACTCGATGGGCGCTGCTCTGATGATCAGTGAGTTCGCCCGCCGTCATATCGCCCGCGCGGCTGATTGGGGCCGGATCATCGGGCTCACCTCAGGCGGGGATCTCGGGTTCCCCGAAGAAGTCTCCTACGGTGCAGCCAAGGCCGCCCAGACGAACTACACGATGTCGGCCGCCCTGGAACTGGCGCCGTTCGGGATTACCGCGAACATGGTCTACCCGCCGGTCACCGACACCGGGTGGGTTACCGATGCTGTCCGCCAGGCGGCCGCAGAGAGCCCGGCCCTGATTCATATCGCCACCCCTGCCGAGGTGGCCGAGGTCATCGCCTACCTGGCTTCCGACGCCGCCGCCCTGGTCACCGCGAACGTGATCACGCTGCGGTAACTGCACTTGTTCCCGGCGGCGCGATCGATTGCTCAGGAGGACGTGAAAGGTCCCCCGGCCGGGGCAAAATGATGCGATGCACGAGGTGCTAGGCGCGTGGGGCCAGGTGACAGTGATCGGCCCGCTCGGCGGCGGAAATCGCAACACCGTCCTGGGACTCCGGCTCGCGGGAAAGCGTCTTGTGGCCCGCCGGTCACGGCGGTCATCCGCGAGCTTGGACTGGGAAATCAGCTTGCTCGACCATCTCGCGGGGCACGGCCTGCGCGTCCCGGCTGTCTTCCCGTCGCTGGATGGCCGTCGCCACATCGACGGCATTATGGTGCTGACCTGGCTGAACGGCACGCCGCCAGGCCCGCGGGACTGGCCAGCTGTTACCGCTACTCTGCGGCGGCTGCACGACCTTACTGCGGGATGGCCGCAGCGTCCCGGTTCCGCCTCGACCCGCGAACTGCTCTTCGCTGACCGCGGCGGCGATGTGGATCTGTCCGTCATGCCCGCTGACACCGTGGCCGACTGCCGCCGTGCCTGGGCACGCCTGGAAGGCAGGCCCGAAGCTGTTGTCCACGGTGACCCCGGACCCGCTAATATCCGCATAGGCAAAGACGGGACCGGGCTCCTGGACTGGGACGAGGCTCGTGTCGATTACACGGACCTCGACCTGGCCGAGATGCCTGACAGCGGTCTCCCGCCCGGAAGGCTAACCGCAGCGCGGACAGCCGCGACAGCATGGGAAGCCGCCAATGGCTGGATCATCGAGCCTGCTTATGCTCGCCGCCGGCTCGCCCTGCTCCGCTCTGGTCAGGCAGGCACCACATCTGATAACGACGGCTCGTGTGCGCAGGGCAGCGCGGCCGAGACCATCGGTCAAGCTCGACTGCCCGGCCAGGCGACGTCTTCGCCATCTGCCGATGAGTTTCCTGCCCCGAGAGTGTCTAGCTCTCCGATGACAGGAGGACATGATGTTCAAGGTTGAGACCTCGACGCTCG
>DAIOWL010000721.1:2071-4171 GCA_036758545.1 Streptosporangiaceae bacterium
GATCCGGACGGGTGAGCGGGGAGCGCTGTGAGCAGCACCAGGGTGTTGGTAGCGGGGGCGAGCATCGCGGGGCCAGCACTGGCCCACTGGCTGCGCCGACGGGGGGCCGAGGTGACCGTGGTGGAGCGGGCACCCGAGCTGCGTCCCGGTGGGCAGGCGGTGGACGCGCGCGGCGTGACCAGAGAGGTCATCCGGCGGATGGGGTTGGACGCCGCCGTGCGCGCGGCCCGCACCGAGACCGCTGGCGCGTACATCGTGGACGTGGACGGGAACGTGCTGGAGACCTACCGCGCGGACGACGACGGCGGCGACGGGTACATCTCGGAGATCGAGATCCTGCGCGGGGACCTGTCCCGGGTGCTCTACGACGACACCCGGGACGGTGTCGAGTACATCTTCGGCGACCGGATCGCCGAGCTCACCCAGGACGCGGACGGGGTCGACGTGGCCTTCGCGGGCGGCGACCGGCGGCGCTTCGACCTGGTGGTCGGGGCGGACGGGCTGCACTCGGCGCTGCGAGCGATGGTCTTTGGGCCGCACGAGCGGTTCGTCCGCCACCTCGGGCAAGTGATGGCCTTCTACACCGTGCCCAACGAGTTCGGGCTGGACCGCTGGCTGATCGACTACCAGGAATCCGAGTCCGGGCGCTCCGCGGGCCTGCGGCCCATCCAGGACGCCACCCGGGCGATGGCCATGTTCTCCTTCCCCGCGGCCGACCTGGACGTCGACTACCGCGACGTCGCGGCCCAGAAGCGCCTGCTGCGCGAGCAGATGGCCGGCCTGGGCTGGCTGGCCCCGCGCATCCTCACGCACCTGGACCACACCCCGGACTTCTACCTGGACCAGGTCGCCCAGGTGGTGATGGACCGATGGTCGAGCGGACGGGTTGGGCTGTTCGGGGACGCGGCGTTCAGCTCGTCGCCGCTGTCCGGGCAGGGCACCGGGTTGGCCCTGGTCGGCGCCTACCTGCTGGCCGGAGAGCTGGCCGCCGCCAGATGGGACCCGGAGGCCGGGTTCGCCGGCTACGAGGGGCGGATGCGCTCGTTCGTCGAGGCCAACCAGGAGATCGGCCGGCTGCACGCGCGCAGCCGCGACGTCCCCGGGCCGGACGCCGAGCCGAGCCCGGATTTTAACTCCGAATGGTTCACCGAGCTGATCGAGCGCGCGCTCAACGGCGACGAGCTACCCGACTACGCGGGGGTGCCGGACTCCGGGGCCCCGGCCGGACCGCCGATCACGTCGCCGGTCATGTCGTAGGCCACCGCCTCGGACGCGGTGAACCAGCGGTCCCCGTCGAAGCCGGTGAGGTCCTCGATAGAGCTAGTGACCTCGAGAGCGGCGAACGCGATGGCCAGGTGAGCATCGATAGACTCGCGCTTGCGGCGATAGTCAGGACGGCCTTCAGGTCAGCCTTGGGTGCGCCGGCGAAGTCACGAACAAGGTCTCGAATCTACGCGATGCGAATCGCCAGCCGACGTCGGTGCGGATGAATTCGTCGGTGTCTTCGCCGACCACCGCCGGGACGGCCGGGCCTCGTCCGTCGCCGTCATGCATGAACACCGTGAGCAAGGTACTGCCCGTCGCCCTGGCGTTGCCACGGTCGATGAACCGCATGCCCGAACAGATGTGTCTCGTCCGCATGGTCGAGGCGGCGCGCACCCGGCCCCAATCGCGGATGGCGTCGTGGCCGACCAGCGGCGTGCCACCGGAGTCGAGGACGCCGTCGGGTACGAAGAGCTCCCAGACCCGGTCAGCCTGACCGTGGTCAATCCGCCAGGTGATCTCGACTACCAGTCGTGACAACGTGACGTGGTCGGCGTCGGAAACCAGCTGTTCAGGCAGAGCGGCCTCCACTGCGTCCGGCGTCCGATAGCAATCATGACACGGCCGGCTGGCCACTGCCGGCACAGGCTACTGCAGGCACCCGCCGATACGGCGAGCGAGCGGATGAGCGAGGCGCTATGGGGCCAGGGATGAGCGCAACCGTAACCCAAACTGCAACCCTTGGCTGCCTCGTGAGCAGGGACACGGCCTGGACTTTCAGCCTCTGTAATTACCTTAGGCCGATGCGGGCGGTTCGGTCAGTGAGGCGATGCACGC
>DAIOWL010000722.1:0-4168 GCA_036758545.1 Streptosporangiaceae bacterium
AACGAGGACCCCACCTGCTCCCGGTTCTGCACCGCCATGTTCCACTCGCACTTGATCTTCGCGCAGAGCTTGCCGGTGATGACCTTGCCGGTCCCGTTGTACTTCATCCCGATGTAGCCGGGCCCGCCGTACACGGCCTGGATCGCGCCGCTGCCGGGATCCTCGAGCACCGCGGCCGCGTGCATGTAGCTGTGCGTGAACGGGTGGCTGCTCGCGTTGATCTGTGCTGCGTTCTGGCGGACGGCGTCGTACAGCGCCGCCATCTTCTTGTCGTCGACGGTGGTGCGGATGACGTAGCCGCCGTTGTAGATCTGCTCCTGCGACAGGTGGTAGGTGGTCTTGAGCTCGGTCTGCACCATGTTGAGGACGTAGGGATCCCAGACGTCACGGCCGAGGGTCTGCGGGACGTGGTTGCCGGGAGCCGGGAACTTCATCGCCGCGGCCTTCTGCTCGGTCAGCGTCCCCATCTGCACCATGCCGTTGAGCACGTAGTGCCAGCGGGCCTCGAGCTGGGTGCGGTACTGCTGCAGCGGGTAGGTGCTCGGCTGCTGGATGATGGCGGCGATCACCGCGTCCTGCGCCACGGTGAGCTTGGCGGACGGCTTGCCGTAGTAGGTTTCGGCGGCCGCCTCGATCCCGTAAGCTCCCTGCCCCAGGTAGATCGTGTTCAGGTAGTTGGTGAGGATCCACTGCTTGGACTTCTCCTTGGCCACCTTCATGGCCACGAAGATCTCCTTGATCTTGCGGGTGAGTGTCTGCTGGGTCCCGATGCCGGAATAGTACTGCCGGACGAACTCCTGGGTGATGGTCGAGCCGCCCTGCAGCGAGCCGTCGCCGCCCCGGATGTCCGAGTAGGCGGCCCGGACGATGCCGGTGGGCGAGATACCGCCCTCGTTGTAGAAGTTCCTGTCCTCGGCGGCCAGCACCGCGTTGATCATCGTCTGCGGGATCTGGTTACGCGTCAGCATCTTCCGGTTGGTGGTACCGAACCGGCCGACCAGGCTGCCGCTCTTGGAGTAGACCACGGACTGCGAGAAGCCGGTGGCCGCCAGGGCCGCGGTGGGAACCGGTGTCTCCTCGTAGGCGATGGCCACGGCGACCGCGCCGAGCACGACCATGCCACCGACGATACTGAGCAGCACGCCCAGGGCCTTGCGCAGCGTCCAGTGCCGCCACCAGCTGCCCTTGACCTTGACCGGGGGGCGGTCGAACCCGCGCCGTCCCGGTCCGGCCAGACCCCGGGGGCCCCGCGGCCTTCGCGGCCCGCCAGGACCGGCAGGGGTACCCAGGCCGGGGCCGCCCAGGCCCGTGGCAGCCGGGGCGACCGGGCCGCCCCCGTGGCTCCCGCGTCGGCCCCGAGCCGGGAGCTCGGGCGTCAGCAAGTTGCCGGTGGCCTCGTTGTCCCAGTTCAGCTGCGTGGATTCCGTTGGATCCTCCACGCGTGCGTGGCTGCCGTCATGCCGTCCCCTGGGCGCGCGGCCGTGATCGGGGCGCACCGCGGTGCCGACGCCTCCGCCGCTGGCGGCGCGGGACAGGTCGGCGTCGGGGCCGTCACCGAAGCCCGCTTCCGGGCGGCGGAATCCCTGGGTGTCCCAGCCCGTGGAGTCGTACCCCAGGTCGTAGTCGACGTCTCCGGCGTTGCCCCGATAGCCCCCGTCGGCCGCCGGGCGACCGTGCCCAGCCGTGCCCGCGTCGCGATACCGAACGTCAAAGTCTTCAGCTTTGCTGCTCACGCGTCCTCGCTGGTGGCTCGGAGGTCGCCGCTAGCGGGAATGCGACCTCTACCTGAAGGGCGGGTTCGCCGAACCCGGGAACCCGCCGAACCCAAACGTTACCTCCTGGAGACCGTGTTCACCGGCTGGTCAGTGTTACCGCTGGGTTACCGGCCAGGATTACTGACCGTGCATACGGGCCGGGCTGACGGACCGGGATAACCGGCCCTGGTTACCGGCTGGGGTTACTGACCGGCTGGCTCTGGCTTCACTGGCTAGCTTTACTGGCTGGTCCGCGCCCGCCGCCTCCGGCGTACGGCTGGCTCGCCAGTGCCGAGAACGTAAGAGGTAGCGAGGTGGTTCCACCCGCAACTCTGACAGACCTCGACCACATAGACCCGGAATTCACCGTATTCGGCTGCCATCTCCGCTAGCTCCCGAGCCTGCTTGACCCGTCCCTCGTACTGACCCAGCTCGTCGCCGTAGACGTACGTCACGTGGGTGAGCTTGGCTTTCCGGCAGATCGGGCACCGGTCCTCGGTGGGCTCGCCATGGAACTTCGCGGCCCGCAGCAGGTACGGATGAGCGTCGCAGACGTCGGTGATGGTCGTGCGCCCGGAGCGCACGGACGCGAGCGTGGCCCGGCGGGCCAGCCCGTAGTCCACCACGGAGCGCCTTGACGTCATATTCGCCAGCGTACGTCGGAACCGCGCGTGAGCCGAGCCCGCGCCCGTACTTGTGCCGTGCACTTGCGTGCCGGCCAACCGGCGCATACGATCCACATGTATCGGTTCGATACATCGTGGCGATCTAACGATCTGATCTAACGGTTCGATCTAACGATCCGAAGTATCGCAACGAGGCATCGCACCGGAACATACCGGGATACCACGACCTTTTGGGGGAAAGCGTGGGACGCAACCGCTCCGGGGTGCTCGAGCTAGCCGTGCTCGGGCTGCTCAACGGAACGCCGATGCACGGCTATGAGCTGCGCAAGCGCCTGTACACCGTGCTGGGCGCGTTTCGCGCGCTTTCCTACGGATCGCTGTATCCCTGCCTGCACGAGCTTCAGGCCGCCGGGCTGATCGCGGCGGAGCAGGACGAGCCGGAGCCGCCAGCCCCGGCCGGGACGGCGCGGGCGCGGGCGGGGCGCCGGTCACTGAAGGTGTACCGGCTGACCGCCGACGGCAAGGAGAGGCTGGCCGACCTCCTCGGCGAGGGCGGTCCGGCGGCATGGGAAGACGACGGGTTCGGCGTTCACTTCGCGTTTTTCGGGCAGACCAGGGCCGACGTCAGGCTCCGGATCCTCGAGGGCCGGCGCAGCAGGCTCGAGGAACGGATGGAGGCCATCCGGGCGGCCTTCACGCGCACCAGGGAGCGTGTGGACCGGTACACCCTGGAATTGCAGCGCCATGGCCTGGAATCAGTGGAGCGGGAAGTCCGGTGGCTGAACGAGCTGATCGCATCTGAGCGGCAGGCCAGCGGACACGACGACAACATTTCCGAGAAGGAGTCATCCTGATGGGTAAGGTGCGCATCGCCATTGCTGGGGTGGGCAACTGCGCCAGCTCCCTGGTGCAGGGACTGGAGTATTACCGGGACGCCGACGACGGCGCCCGCGTTCCCGGCCTCATGCATGTCCGGTTCGGGCCGTACCACATCAGCGACGTCGAGGTTGTCGCCGCGTTCGACGTGGACGCCAAGAAGGTCGGCTGCGACCTGGCCGACGCCATCCACGCCAGCGAGAACAACACCATCAAGATCGCCGACGTGCCGCCGACCGGCGTGACCGTGCAGCGCGGACCCACCCTGGACGGCCTCGGCGAGTACTACCGGGAGATCATCACCGAATCCGACGAGCCGGCCGCGGACGTGGCCCAGGTGCTGCGCGAGACCGGCGCCGACGTCCTGGTCTCCTACCTGCCGGTCGGTTCCGAGCAGGCGGACCGCTACTACGCCCAGAGCGCCATCGACGCGCACGTCGCCTTCGTGAACGCGCTGCCGGTGTTCATCGCCTCCGACCCGCAGTGGGCCGCCAGGTTCACCGAGGCGGGCGTCCCGATCATCGGCGACGACATCAAGTCCCAGGTCGGTGCCACCATCACCCACCGCGTGCTGGCCAAGCTGTTCGAGGACCGCGGGGTCGAGTTGCTCCGCACCTACCAGCTGAACTTCGGCGGCAACATGGACTTCATGAACATGCTGGAGCGCAAGCGCCTCCAGTCCAAGAAGATCTCCAAGACCCAGGCCGTCACCTCCCAGATCCCGCACGAGATGGAGCGCGCCGCGGTGCACATCGGCCCGTCCGACCACGTGCCGTGGCTGGACGACCGGAAGATGGCCTACGTCCGGCTCGAGGGCCGCGCGTTCGGCGACGTGCCGCTGAACCTGGAGTACAAGCTCGAGGTGTGGGACTCGCCCAACTCGGCCGGCGTCATCATCGACGCGGTGCGCGC